>JAYSCE010000081.1:4248-11834 GCA_041915035.1 Xanthobacter sp. | reverse complement strand
GCCTCGCTGAGGAGAGCTTCCTGTTCGACGCCCCGGCGGAGCGGGCGGAGGATCTCCTCAAGCGGCTGATCTTCCATCGCCTTCGCGCCAAGGTGACGTTCGAGGTCGCGGCCGACCTCGCGGTCGCGGCCGTTTTCGGCGATCATGGCCCCCTGCCGGAAGGCCGGCTCTTCACCGATCCGCGCTATCCCGGCCTCGGCCAGCGGCTGGTGCTGGAGAAGGCGGCGGCGGATGGGCTTTCGAGCGATCTCGACGCCTATGAGGCGCACCGCATCGCCCTCGGCATCCCCAAGGGCGGCGCCGATTTCACCTATGGCGACACCTTCCCCCACGAGGCCGACATGGACCAGCTCGGCGGCGTGGATTTCAAGAAGGGCTGCTATGTGGGCCAGGAGGTGGTGAGCCGCATGGAGCACCGCTCCACCCCGCGCAACCGGCTGGTGGAAGTGATCTTCCCCTCCCCGCTGACGGTGGGACAGGAGATCGTGGCCGGCGACAAGAGCGTCGGCCAGCTCACCTCCGTCACCGAGGGGCGGGGCATCGCCACCGTCCGCCTCGACCGCGCCACCGACGCCCGCGCCGAGGGCGTTCCGCTGACCGCCGGCGCGGTGGAGGTCGAGCTACGCAAGCCCGAATGGGCGACCTTCCCGCTGGATTGGGAAAAGAAGGTCAGCGCGCTGGACGCCAAGTTCAAGCCCACCTGAAACAAGTCGCAGGAGCCGAACAGAATGGACGATGCCGCGCCGAAGCCCGTGCGCCAGCCCTTGATCGCGCACGAAGACGGCCATGCCCGCTGCTTCTGGTGCGGCACCGATCCCTTCTACATGGCCTACCATGACGATGAGTGGGGCGTGCCGGAGCGCGACAGCCGCGCCCTGTTCGAAAAGCTGCTGCTGGACGGCTTCCAGGCCGGCCTCTCCTGGATCACCATCCTGCGCAAGCGGGAAAATTTCCGCCGCGCCTTTGACGGCTTCGAGCCGGAGGTGATGGCCCGATACGACGCCGCCAAGGTGGAGGCGCTGATGCAGGACGCCGGCATCGTGCGCAACCGGGCCAAGGTGGAGGGCGCCGTGCTCTCCGCCCGCGCCTATCTGGACCTCCGGGACAAGGGCATCGCCTTCACCGATCTCATGTGGGACGCGGTGGACGGCGAGACCAAGGTCAAGCGCCCCCGCCGCATCGCCGACATCCCCGCCGAGACAGCCGAATCAAAAGCCCTGTCGAAGCGGCTCAAGGCGGCGGGGTTCAAGTTCGTCGGCCCGACCATCGTCTATGCCGCCATGCAGGCGTGCGGCCTCGTGGACGACCATCTGGAAGGCTGCCACTGCGCCAAAGCGTGAGGGCGGAAGGGCCTGCCGCGCGGAACCGGGGACGGGGCGGGACATTCTGACCCGCGCCCCTTTCATCGGCCGGCGGCGGCGCCTATATTCATCGGGCCGGCGCAAGTCGGCTATGGCGATAAATCGGTGTTGGAATAAGCCTTTCGGACCCGGGGGCGGTACCCGGCGCCTCCACCAAAGCCCGTTTTTCCCTCGGAAAGGCGGGCTCCGGCGGGGGCGAAATAGGATCGACGAGGGTGTAAAGAGCATTCTTTCGCTCGGCATTGTACCGCCGTTATCGGGCTAAACTTATAGTTGCCAACGACAACTATGCTCCGGTTGCTCAGGCCGCGTGAGCGGTTTGACGATCGAAATCAAAGTCCTACCGGGTAGCACTGGATAGGCGGGGTTCGGAGGCACCTGGCAACAGAAGCCTCCACTTCCCTCCCGACCGGCCGAAGGGGGGAAGCGCGCTCCTTCGTTCGTCCTTTCGGCTGCGGCGCCGTCGCGGGGCCACCCGTTCGCGGGTCCATTCGGAAGGTCTCCGGAGCCTGGCTCGTCATCAGGCCGGAGGGGACTTAAGCGGGCACATGACGGTCGATCACATCCGTTACGATCTTCTCGCCCAGGAGGCCCTGCGCTCCGTGGTGCGCCGTGTGCTCACGGACGTGGCCAAGACCGGCCTGCCGGGCGACCACCATTTCTTCATCTCGTTCGACACCCGCGCACCGGGCGTCCGGCTCTCGCAGCGGATGAAGGAGAAGTATCCCGAAGAGATGACCATCGTGCTCCAGCACCAGTTCTGGGACCTGATCGTCACCGAGACCTCGTTCGAGGTCGGCCTCTCCTTCGGCGGCATCCCCGAGCGTCTGCTCGTGCCCTTCACCGCCCTGAAGGGCTTTTTCGATCCGGCCGTGAAGTTCGGCCTGCAGTTCGAGACCCTCACCGCCGATGCGGACGGGGAAGAGACCGATGACGCTCCGCTGGAGACGCCCGTCTCGGCCAATGCGCCCGGCTCGAACCCCATCGCCTCGAACGCCCCGACCCCGCTCAAGCCCGCGCCCGGCGCCGCCTCCGAGCCGGCGCTGGCCAGCGCCGCCTCCTCCGCCGAGGGCGAGGACAAGCCCGCCGGCGGCGCGCAGGTGGTGCAGCTCGACGTCTTCCGCAACAAGAAGTAGCCGGCCGGACCGCCCGGGTGACCGCTGAGACCGATGTGGTCGTAATCGGGGCCGGTGCCGCCGGCCTCGCGGCCGGAGCGCGGCTCAGGGCCGCGGGCATCCCCTTCGAGATCATCGAGGCGGCCCCCATCGCTGGCGGCCGGGCGGCCACCGACACCGGCACGCTTGGCGTGCCCTTCGACCTCGGCTGCCACTGGCTCCACGACGCGCGGGAAAACCCCTTCACCGCCCTCGCCGATGCGCGCGGCTTCCGTGTCGGGCGCGGCGCGCCGATGCGCCGGCGTCTCCTGCTTGGCGACCGCTTCTCCACCGACGCGGAGAAGGATGCCGCCGACGCGGAGGTGGATGCCGTCTTCGACGCCATTTATGCCGCCGGCCAAGCTGGCCGGGACATTTCTGCCGCCGAGGTGATCTCGGAGCAGGGTGCCGGGCGCTATGGCGTCCTCACACGGCACTGGCTGGAGCTCATGTCAGCGGCGGGGCCGGCGGACATCTCGTCCGTGGATTTCGCGCTCTATCGCGACACTGAGGACAACTGGCCTGTGCTCGACGGCTACGGCACGCTGGTGCTGGCGGTGGCCGGCGACCTGAAGGTGACGCTCGGCTGTCCCGTCCGTCGCATCGATCGCAGTGGCCGTCGCCTCGCCATCGAGACGGAGCGCGGCACGATCGCCTGCAGGGCGGTGGTGGTCACGGTGTCCACGGCCGTGATTGCCGCGGGCCGGCTCGCCTTCGATCCCGCTCTGCCGCCGGATCTCGCAGAGGCGTTCGCCGCCTTGCCGCTGGGCTTCGCCGAGAAGGTGGCGCTCCTGTTCGACCGGGACATTTTCGGCGTTCCCGAGCGCAGCGGCTTCGACGCGGTGGACCCTGACCAGCCCGGGCGGGCCGGCGCGTCCGTGATGCTGCGGCCGGGTGGCGCCCCGGCGGCCCTCGTCCATGTGGCGGGGCCGGAAGCGCAGGCGGTTGCGGGCGAAGGGCCGGATGCACTGGCCGATTTCGCCCTCGGCGTCCTGGCCACTGCGTTTGGAGAAGACGTGCGGCGCCATCTGGTGCGCCGCCTGACCACGGATTGGGCGGCCATGCCCTTCATCGGCGGTGCCTATTCCTGTGCGCTGCCGGGCAAGGCGCATCTGCGCGCGAAGCTTCACGAGACGTTCGACCCGCGCATCGTCTTCGCCGGGGAGGCGCTGGGCGGTCCCGCCTTCTCCACCTGCCATGGCGCGCACCTCTCCGGGATCGCCGCTGCCGAAACCGCCCTCGCACAATTGGAGAACGCCGCATGAGCGCGACCCGCCATCCCCTCGCTCTGGTGGTCGCGGTATCGCGGAACGGCGTCATCGGCGTCGGCGGTGGCCTCCCGTGGCGTTTGCCGTCGGACCTGAAGCGCTTCCGCGCCATCACCTGGGGCAAGCCGATCCTGATGGGGCGGCGCACCTTCGAGTCCATCGGCAAGCCGCTGCCGGGGCGCACTTCGGTTGTGGTCAGCGCCGATCCCGCCTTCACGCCGCCCGAGGGCGTGCTGAAAGGTGCCTCGCTGGCGGAAGGTCTCGCGCTGGCGGATGACGCGGCAGACTCCATGGGCGCCGACGCCATCATGGTCATCGGCGGCGAGCGGGTATTTCGCGAGACGCTGCCCATCGCCCGCTGGCTGCACCTGACCGAGGTGGATGCAGCACCTGCGGGCGACGTGCTCTTCCCCGCGTTCGATCGCAGCCAATGGCTGGAGACCGGCCGCGAGGGGCCGATCCGCGGTGAGAAGGACGAAGCCGCCTTTACCTATGTGACGCTCGAACGGGCCTGAGCGGCCCGCTCAGCGCGCGCCGACCAGACCCGGCGGACGCGGCAGGTCGCCGAAGCCGGAGGTGGGCGGCAACTGGCCGTCCGAAGGTGCCGGGACGGCGAAGCGCGGCGGGGGCGGGGGCTCGACCCGGTCCGTCCGGCGCGGCGCGGGTGTTTGAGGCTGGGTCTGGCGCACCACCGGCTGGTGGCGCGGCTCGGCATTGGGCTCGGGGGTGGCGCGGCTCTCCTGCTGGCGCTCGGGTTCGGAGCGGGCCGGCGCGGCCTGATGGGTCTGGCGGGATTGGACCTCGCCCGGCGTCGCGGTGCCGGCGGTGCCGGAGGCGGTGGGCACGCCGAAGCCGGACGCGGGCACGTCGCGCCGCTCGATCTCCTGATTGCGATCCACCGCGCGCGGTACCGGCACGGGAGCCGGCTGGGGCGCCGGCGCGACAACAGGGGCCGCGGGAGCGGTCGCAATGGGCGCGGGAACTGGGGCAGACGTTGGGGCCGTCACGGCCGGACGGGGGGCAGGCGCGGCCGGCGGCGGGCTTGCCGGTTGGGCCGGCGCGACAGTGGCCGGGGCGGGAACAGGCGCCGGAGCCGGAGCAGGAACGACCGGCGCAGGCGAGACCGCAGCCGGCGCGACGGGCGTGGGTGCAGCCGGGGCGGTGGCCGGCACCGGTGCCGGCGTTCCACCGCGTTGGCGCTCTTCCAGGCGCCGGGTCTCGTGCTCGATGGCGCGCATGGCGATGACGCTGGTCGCGGCCGCCGCGCTCACCCGCCGCTCGGGTGCCGCCACCGGTCCGCGCCAGGCGATGGCGCCGCCGGGCACGCCACCGGCGGCCTCCGCGCCTTCAAAATCGACGCCTGCATCGAGGATCAGCCGCGTCAGGTCGAGGCTGCCGGAGAGGCCGACGCGCACAGCGTCCGCCGTGGTGCGGGCAGGCGACAGGCGGGCGACGCCGTTGACCACGCCCAGGGTCGATTCCACGAAGGTGAGCTTGAGCGGCCCCCTGGCCAGCGCCCGGTCCAGCATCTGCGCGGTGCGGCGTTCGTCGGGCGGGGGGGAGAGGGGCGCGGCTTCGGTGAGCACGGCGTCGAGGGCGGCGGGGCTGGCATTCTCGATGACCAAATCGCGGACGCCGAGGGTGCCCTGGCCAGAGAGGCTCTGCACGATGGCCTGGACGCTGCGGCCCGAGCCGCCGAGATCCAGCAGCAGGTTGACCCGTCCCTTGGGCGGGGTGCGGGCGCCGGCGGGGGCCAGAAGGGCGGCCGCGTCCACCTGCTCCAGCACGAGGCGGCCGTCGGCCTGGATGAGGTCGTTCTGCCGCTTCAGCCGGAGGGAAGCGGCCACCCGGCCGCCGCCGAGGCTGCCGGAGAGGTCGCGCAGGTCGAAATCCGTGCCGTCGCTGACCAGCACGACGCGGCCCTTGTCCAGCGCATAGGGGCCGAGCGCGGCGATGCGGCCGGCGGAAAGTTCCAGATTGAGGCCGATGCCGCCCGCTGCTGCAGGGGCGAGCCGGGCGGTATTCCACAGGCCGGCCGGTCCGCTCTCCGCACTGGCGCGGGCGGCGAACATGCCGAGGATGCGCGGCACCGAGAGGGTATCAAACGCCAGCTTGCCGGAGAGGCGCGGCACCGCGCCGGGCTCGAACTCCACGCTGCCGGAGACCGGCGCGGCCGCCAGCGAGCCGGTCAACTCGCCGAGCCGCCACGCACCGGCGCGGCGGGAGAGGGTGAAGGCGAGGGCGGTGGGCACCGGGCCTTCCACGGCGGCGGAGGCCTGCGGCAGCAGCCGGCCGAGGTCGGCGCCGTCAAGGCGCATGGCGAGGTTCGGCTCGATGGTGCCGCCGGAAAGGCGGGCGGTGCCCTGCGCCTGCGCGGTGAGGTCGGCGAGCGTGATGCGGCCGCGCACCTGCGCCTCGTCCTGCGTCAGCGGATCGACGGAGAGTTCCACATGAGCCGGGCCGAGCCGCTGGCCGAGCCCATCCACGCCGAGGACGGAAAGCGCACGGCCGCCGTCGGTCGCGTCCGCCTTCAGGGCGATGCGCAGTGGCACGCCGGCAGTGGTGCGGGCGAAGGAGACATCGCCCGAAATCTGCCCCATCGTGCCGGCGATGGTGACATTGCGCCCACCGGCCTCGCCCCAGACGACGGTGCTGTTGAGCTTCACCGGGGAGGCGATGGGAAGCAGGCTGCCGACGACCTGCGCCGTCTCCTCGCCGGCCAGCAGCCGCGCTACGGGCACGAGCCCATCGGCCTTGGCGCCGGAGGCGGCGATGTTGAACTCGCCACGTGCGGTGGTGGAGAAATTCTCCATCCGCCCGGCGCCCTCGACGCGCAGGCCGGCGAAATCGTCCATCACGAGGCGGGCGAGGCGCCAGTTGCCGCCGGTGGCGGAGCCTTCGAGGTTCAGGCCGCGCAGCGGCAGACCGGACAGGGTGAGGTTGCGCCCCTCAAGCGCCACCTGCCCGTCCGCACCTCCGCCCACCGCCGCCGACGCGGTCTGCACCGCGGCGATCAGCGGGTCGAGGTCGAAGCCGTCCAGCGACAAGCGCAAGTCGAGCTTGGGCGGGGCATTGTCCGGCAGCGCGGCCGAGGCCGAGCCGCGCACCCGGCTCGCGGCGAAGGTGGCATCCAGCATATCCACCGCGATGCGCGACGGGCCGGCGGTGACGCGGCCGGAGATGCGCACCGGCCCCTTGGCCGCCGCCACATAGTCACGCGGCGCGGTCGGAGCGGCCCAGCGCAGGAAGACAGCCGGGTCATCGGCGGAGAAGGAGACATTGCCGTCGAAGCCGCCGCCGCCATTGGCGCGGGTCGGCATTCCGGAAAGGCGGAGCGCGGCCTTGCCGGGCAACTGCGCTTCGGCGCTGTCCACCCGCCAGCCGGCGGCAGAGCCGGAGATGTCGGCGCGCACGTCGCGCACCATGGTGCCGCCGAGCACGAGCTGGTCCACCGAGAGGCCGATCCGCGAGGCGATGTCCGGCGCGGGCAGGGCGGCGACGCCGCCGAGGAAGCGGGCGAGGGAGGCGGCCGGGCTGCCACTGCCGGCGTCGGCGTCCTTGGTACCGGTGGCGGCGCGCACGGCGTCGATGTCCAGGCTGCGGGCATTCAGCACCGCATCGAGGCCGATGGCGCGGCCGAGGGCGAGGCGCGCGGAGCCGGTGAGCTGCGCCGGGGTGGCCGAGCCGCCCAGTGCCAGATCGAGGCTTTCCGCCAGCACCGCCTCCGGGCTTGCCTTCAGCGTGCCGGAGAGCTGCCAGGCCTCAGCCCCGTCACCATGGCGGGAAAGGGTGGCGCGGCCATC
>JAYSCE010000081.1:0-4238 GCA_041915035.1 Xanthobacter sp. | reverse complement strand
GGCGCCGGCCACATTGAGGCTGCCGTCGAGGTCGAGGGCATAGGGGCGGGTGCGCCCGTCGAGAACGATGCGCAGCTTGCCGGCGCCGTCATCGCCGATCTTGCCCAGGGTGGAGCGCACGGCGAAGCGCGCCTCCCCGGCCTGCACCTCGCCATCGAGGCGGAAGGGGCCGGCGAGGGAGCGCGCCTCGCCCTTCAGGTCGAGGTCGTCGATGCTGACACGATGGTCAGAGGCGCGGTCGAGCAGATCGAGGCTGCCGTCCTCCACCTCCAGCCGGGCGATGGAGAGTTCGGAAGCCCGGCCGGTGCCGGTGGGCATGGCGACGCGGCCGGCGCTGTCCAGCACCACGCGGATCTGCGGCTTGCGCAGGGTGACGCCGGTGGCCTGGATGTCGCCACGCATCAGCGCGCCGAGGGAGAGCTCGGCGGTCAGTTCCTTCACCGTGCCGCCGGTGGAGACCACGTCGCCGAGGGTCACGTCGCGCAGCACGATGCGGGGCGCGGGCAGGATTTCCGCGTCGATGGGGCCGCGGATGACCACGGGCAGGCCCAGCGTGCGGCCCATCTCGGTCTCGAACGTGCCGCGCCACTGGTTCCAGTCCACCACGAACGGCGCGGCGAAGGCCGCGCTGATGGCGAGGACTATCGCCGAGGCGAGGCTGATGAGAATGCCCTGCACACGCGTCTCCCGATGAGGCCCCCGATCATAAAGGGACGCTTAACCCTATGCGCAGGGATTGCGATCAGATCGCGACGATTTTTCCCGGATTCATGATGTTTTTGGGGTCGAGCGCCCGCTTGATCGCCCGCATGGCCTCCAGCGCCGCGGCGCCGTGCTCCCCCTCCATGTATTTCATCTTGCCCTGGCCGACGCCATGCTCGCCCGTGGAGGTGCCGCCCATGGCGAGGGCGCGTTCCACCAGCCGCTTCATGTAATGCTTGGCCTTGGCGAGGTCTTCCGGATCGTCCACGTCCACCATCAGCGTCGTGTGGAAATTGCCGTCGCCCACATGGCCGACGATGGGAGCGATGAGGCCCATCTCCACGATGTCGCGCTTGGTCTCCATCACGCATTCGGCGAGATTGGAAATGGGCACGCACACGTCGGTGGCCACCGCCTTGGCGCCCGGCCGCATGGGCAGCACGGACCAATACGCATCGTGCCGCGCCTGCCAGAGCTTGGTGCGCTCTTCCGGCTTCACCGCGAATACCGAGGGGCCACCGCCGTATTCGGCTGCCAGTTCGCCGAAGCGATCGGCCTGCTCGTGGACGCTGGCTTCCGTGCCGTGGAATTCGAGGAAGAGGGTGGGGGTCTCGGCCAGCGCCAGCTTGGCGTAGGCGTTGGAGGCCTTCACCTGCTCCTCGTCCAGAAGCTCGATGCGCGCCACCGGGATGCCGCTCTGGATGGTGGAGATCACCGTGTTGCAGGCGGCCTCGATGCTGGGGAAGGGGCAGACGGCGGCGGAGACCGCCTCCGGGATGCCGTAGAGCTTGAGGGTGATCTCGGTGATGATGCCCAGCGTGCCCTCGGCACCCACATAGAGGCGCGTGAGGTCGTAGCCGGCAGAGGATTTGCGCGCGCGGGTGGCGGTGGTGAGGATCTCGCCGGTGGGCGTGACCACCTTCAGGGACAGCACATTGTCCTTCATGGTGCCGTAGCGCACTGCATTGGTCCCCGAGCAGCGGGTGGAGACCATGCCGCCCAGCGAGGCGTCGGCGCCGGGATCAATCGGGAAGAACAGGCCCTGGTCGCGCAGCTCTTCGTTGAGCCGCTTGCGGGTGACTCCGGGTTCGATCACGCAGTCGAGATCTGCGGTATTGACGGCCAGGATACGGTTCATGCGCGAGAGGTCGATGCAGATGCCGCCGAAGGGGGCGTTCACATGGCCTTCCAGCGAGGTGCCAGCGCCCCAGGGGATCACCGGGACCGACAGCGCGTCGCAGATGCGGACGACAGCCTGCACATCTTCCGTGCATTCAGCGAAAACAACGGCGTCCGCCGGCTCGTTGGGCAGGTATGTCGTCACGTTCGCGTGCTGTTCCCGCACGGCACGGCCTGTAACGACCTTGTGATCCAGTGCGGCCTGCAGGCGCTGCACCGCCTGGGCGATGCGATCGGGCATTGCACTGTCGGATTTCGCGGCTGCGGCAACCATTTACAAATCCTTAACCTTTGTCTGAGCCGGCCGGGCTGGGCCCTGATGGCGCGAAAGTGGATTGAACCGTTTTAAGAGCAGTTTCGACTTGACAGTGACTTTTTTGATTCGCCCTGCGGCGCTTTTTCAGGATGACGGATGCCTCCTAGCACGGCACAGTGCTCTCACAAGCGGCAAAATCTGAAACCTGACGAAGCGAGGCGGCCATGCTCGACCGAATCGACTTTGAACCCGTGTTCTTTGCCCCGTTCGTGTCCTCCTCCATGAAGGTGGAGAGCAACTGGATCGATTATAACGGCCATCTCAACGTGGCCTATTACACGCTCATCTTCGACCGGGCGCTGGATGAGGCGCTCTGCCTGCTCGGGCTGGGTCCGTCCTACGCCCGCGCCCGCGGCGCCTCCTTCTTCACCGGCGAATCCCACATCCGCTATGCCCGCGAACTGGCCCCGGACTCGCCGGTGCGCGTGACCATGCGGCTGCTCGACTATGACGAGAAGAGACTGCACCTCTTCCAGTCGCTGCATCATGCCACCGACGGCTGGGTTTCCGCCACGTCGGAGCAGATCACGCTGCATGTCGATCTCGGCTCGCGGCGTGTGGTGCCCTTCCCGGACGACGTGCTGGAACGGATCGCCACCATGCGTGCCGCCCATGCCGGCTTGCCGCCTCTTGACGGCGTCGGCCGCAAGGTGTCCATGCCGTCGCGATCCTGAAGCGGACTGTAGGGGCGACCGTGATCCTGACGTCCATCGCGGTCGTTGCGGCGCTGCTGCGCCGGTGGCGGCTGAGGCGCTAACGCCCGGCCGCCTTTCTCTTTGGTCTTCGACTGCTCAATCGGCAACCATGCCTTTACCGTGCGCTCGGCGCAGGTCTGGCATGCCAAGCCGGACGTTCTGGTGCGCCGCACAGAGGCATATATTGCGCTGCGATAAAGCCCCGTAGGGCCAGTGCAGGAGGCCTCCATGAGCGCCGTTACCTTTTCCCCCGACACCCTCTCCCGCGACACCCGCTCTGCCGCTTCCAAGGCTGCGGCTGGCAAGACTGCCGGCAAGGGCTTCTTCGGCCGTCTGATGGACGCGATCATCGCCGCCCGGATGGAGCAGGCCGAGCGCGAGCTGTCCCGTTATGTCCAGCTCAACGGTCGTGATCCGCTGAACTGACACGCTTCAGGTAAGACCCCTCACCCGCGCGGCCGACCCGACCGCGCGGAGAGGGTCAGGGTGGCCCAGCCCTCGATATGCCTCTGGCTGACGAGGTGCAGCCCCTGCGCCCGGTAGGCTGCCAGCGCCGCCGGAACCTGGGCAGTGAGCAGTCCCGACAGGACGATGCGTCCCCCCGGCGCCAGCAACGAGGCGAGCGGGCGCGCCAGCCGCTTCAGCGGCGGCAGCAGGATGTTGGCGAGGATCAGGTCGTAGGGACCATGGATGCGGATCGCCCGCGCCCCGGCGCCCGCCGCATGGACCATGCGCACCCCCGGCGCCTTGTTGGCCGCCGCATTGGCCCTGGCCGTGCGCACCGCCACGATATCGATGTCGCTGCCGACAATCTCCGTGTGAAACAGCCGCTCGGCGGCAATGGCCAGCACGCCGGTGCCCGTGCCAACGTCCAGCACGCGCTGCGGGCGTCCCTTGCGCGCGGCGTGGACGATGGCGTGGAGGCAGCCCTGCGTGGTGCCGTGGTGGCCCGTGCCGAAGGCCAGCGCCGCCTCGATCTCGATGCCGATCCGGTTCGGTCCAACCCGCCCGCGATCATGGGAGCCATGGACCACCACCGGCCCGACGGCCACCGGTGCGAGGCCTTCGAGGCTCGCGGCCACCCAGTCCTTCTGCTCGATCTCGCCGAAGGTGACGGCAGCGGCCAGCTCCGGGCCGGCCGCGATCTCCACCAGTTCGCGCAGCATGTCCGGATCGAACGCTGCGCCGGCATAGACTTCCACCACCCAGTCGTCGTCCGTCCGCTCGAAATTGGCCACGGCCACCTCGGCGGGGTCGAACGTCTCCGAGATCAGGTCGGCGATGCGCTGCGCCTGCCGGCGCGGCGCCTCGACCCGCATCACATGGGTGGCGTCGTTGGGGGGGAG
>JAYSCE010000080.1:837-11875 GCA_041915035.1 Xanthobacter sp. | reverse complement strand
GAATAGGCTCCGGGATTGGACTGCGGGATGTTGTTGCTGGCGCTGTAGGGCTGGCGCAGGAAGGAGGCGCCGGTGGTGACGATTTTGTCGGTCGGGCTGGCGCCGTAGGCCTTCACGACGACGGAATTGCCGTCGCCGCCGGCGAGACCGTACTTGTAGGATTCGAGATTGAAGAAGCTCGGCCCGGCCGCCCCGCCCGCCGCGGAGGCGTAGATGCCGGCGGAGTAGTTCTGCTGCGTCTGGATGGCCCCCACGTGATCGATGGTGATGGTGCCGGCGTTGCCGCCCGCCCCGCCGGCGGAGAGTTCGCCGGAGGCGAAGCCGGCCGGCCCGCCGATGCCGCCATTGGCGTTGGCATAAATGCCGGCCGCACGCGAGCCGTTGGTCTGGATCGCCACGCCCGATGAGGTGGTGATCGAGATGTTGCCGCCGTTCCCACCGGTGCCGCCATTCCCACCTTCCTCGATGGAATGGTAGGAGCCCTGCCCGCCGCCGCCGCCGGTCGTGCGCACGAAGATGCCGCTGGAGCCGTTTCCGGAGACGGAGATGTTGCCGTATTGCTTGACGGTGACCGGGCCGCCGTTGCCGCCGCTGCCACCCACGGACGGCGTGGAATCGCCCGTATAGCCGACGGTGCCGCCGGCGCCGCCCATGCTGATGATCGAGATACCGGAGGCGTTGGTGCCGCTCGTGAAGATGGCGCCGTGGTTGGTGACGTTGGCGCCGTAGGAATTGCCGCCCTGACCGCCCGTTCCGCCGGCGTTGTTGGCTCGCTCATAGCCCGCGCCGTTGCCGCCGTAGCCGCCCGACGTCTTCACATAGATGCCCGGGCTGCCATTGCCGGACACGGTGATAGTGCCCTTGCTGTAGACCTTGGCGTAGCCGCCATTGCCGCCGTTGCCGCTCGGGCCGGATGAGATGCCGTTCGTGTATCCGCCGATGCCGCCGACGCCGCCGACCGAAATCGCCGAAATGCCGGCTCCCGGACCGGCGGACGTCAGGGCCGCGGTGTTGGTGACATAGATCTTGCCACCGTTGCCGCCCGCGCCGCCCGATTGCGAGCCGTTCGTATCGTTACCGCCACCGCCCGTGCCGCCATTGCCGCCGCTGGCGACAGCTGTGATGGCTGCCGACGCCGGAGCGAGCGGGCCGCTGACCGGCGCGGTGTTGACGATGGTGACCTGCCCGCCGTTGCCGCCGTCGCCGCCGTTCGTGGCCGAGGTGCTCCAGTCCGCGGCAGCGCCGGAACCACCCTGCCCGCCGGTGGAGGACGCAGCGAGCGACCCGGGCGACAGGGCGCCGGTGTTGGTCAGGCCGACGTTGTGGCCCGGATAGGCGTCCGCATCGGCCTTGGAGCTGGCGTTGTCGTGGCCGTTCGCGCCATCGCCGGAGATGTAGATCTGGCCGCCCGATTGCTGGCAGGCAGCCGGATTTCCGGCGACCGTGCAGGTGGCCTGTGCGTAGGTGGCGGTGGGCAGAAGCGCGGCGCCGCCGGCGAACGAGCTGCTGAGGAAGGTCGCCTGAAGGAGCAGGCCCTTCAGCGCATTGGTCTTCTTGCCCATGTTCCGCCCCCCGCGCGAGGGGCGGGCGACGGCCCCCTCAGTCTTGTCGGCCAACGCACCGGACGCGCCCGAGGCCGGCGACCTTAACGGATCGCCGGAGGTACGAATTTCCGGTGGAGTTCGCGCGAGTCCGCAGAAGCGTGCCGGAATTACCGGCCGCCCCCCGATCCTCCCAGCCTACCGCCCACGGCTCAGACCCAGTTGCAGCACTGACGCTGGAGCCTGTCCATAGGACACGAGCCGTTGGGTAAATATTCCGATTCCCTGATGCCCGGCGGTTACACTGCCCCAGCGTTACTCAAGGGCGCATCCGGCGCTTCGATGGTCAGAAGGCTCGAAAGGTCCGGTCCGCTCTCGGGCGCCGCCATGGGACAGGCGGCGCCGGGCAGCACGGCCACGTCGAACAGCTCGCGAATCGCCCCGTCCAGCCGGATCCACTCCACCACGTCGCCGGTGGCGAGCTTGATGATCTGAACGCCACACCAGGGGCTGCCGCCGCGCCGGGCGATCTCGCCGTCAATCGGCATGCCCGTGAACGACAGATGCCGCGGCAGGGAGAGCGTCACCACTGCATGGCCGTCATGGATGGACAAGCCGCGCAGGAAGCCGGGGCAGAAGGCCACATCCTCCTTGGCGCCGGTGGTCGGATCCACCCGGACAAGATAGCCCCGGGCGGAATCGAGCATCCAGATCCACCCGCCGTGGACCCGCGGCGAATGAGGCATGGAAAAGCCGTCCGCGATCACCGCGTCATCGTCCACCCGGATGAGGAGCCCGCCGCCCACCCGGTGGTCGCGCCAGCCGTCCACCACGTCGGTGGCGGACACTGCCGTGACGTAGCGCACCCGCCCGTCCTCCAGGGCGAGACCGTTGAGGTGGCAGCGATCCTCGGCGGCGAGCCGGGAGATGAACTTCGGCTTCCACACCGGCTTGAAGGAATGCGTGCTGCTGACCGTGGCGAGGCAGCTGAACTTGGTGTTCACGAAGACGATGCGACCGCTCGCCTCCACCGCGATCTCGTGGGCGTCCACATCGCCGGTGACGAATGCGGTGCGCGGCACGTAGAGGCGGTCGAAATGCCCGTTCGCCCGCTCATCCGGGCCGAGCACGTTGGCGAAACGCCAGATCTGGTTCAGCGAGGCGAGATAAAGCTCGTTGCCGCGTGGGGCGAGGCCCATGGCCCGCATGAAATTGCGCTGATGAAACGAGAGGTTCTCGTTGCCGAACTGGCCGACCAGAAAGAGTTGCCCGCTCTGGTAGGAGGAAAAGGCGAGGCTGACCCTGTGCTGCCTCAGCCACGCGGCAAAGGTGCGGGAGCAGGTGATCTGGGTCTGATCGTCCGCGAGGGACGGCGCCGGCATTGCCGCCTCGGCTGTCGCTACCGCGTGCGCTTCTTCCATCGCTTCGACTCGCTCTGCCTATCGAACCCTGGGTCGGCCAAGGGTCCGGGAGTGAAGCCGTTTTTTTCAGCTGAGACCAGACCGCAGCGACGCAGCGCACAGCCTGGCCGTCGCGCGGGCGCGACACCTCCGGATCGGTTCGCTCGTCACACCCTGAAACCTCCCCAGCCCCGACCCAATTGGTTGGACCAAATAGCGACCTCCGATTTTGTTTGACTTCGAAATGCACATTCGGCAGTACCAAATTAACAACACATTATTTTTGGTCATACCAAATAACAATCGGAGGGTAACTTGGGGGCCTGGAACCAGATTTATAACCCGATGGGGAACATGTGGCTGTCGAGCCTCGGCGCCGCCATCCCGATCATCTTCTTTTTCGTCGCGCTCACCCGGCTCAAGCTGAAAGGCTATGTGGCTGGGACCATCACGGTTCTTCTTGCGCTCGGCGTTGCCATCCTGCTTTACGGCATGCCGATACAGATGGCGCTTGCCGCTGGCGTCTACGGTTTCTTCTATGGATTGTGGCCGATCGCCTGGATCATCATCGGCGCGGTGTTTCTCTACAAGATTTCCGTTGAGACAGGCCAGTTCGAGATCATCCGCCGCTCCATTCTCTCCGTGACGGAAGACCAGCGCCTGCAACTGCTCCTGGTTGGCTTCGCATTCGGCGCGTTCCTTGAGGGCGCGGCGGGTTTCGGGGCACCCGTGGCCATCACCGCCGCGCTGCTCGTGGGCCTTGGCTTCCGGCCGCTCTATGCCGCCGGCCTTTGCCTGATTGCCAACACCGCGCCGGTCGCCTTCGGCGCCATGGGCATCCCGATCATCGTCGCCGGACAGGTCACGGGGCTCGATCCCTTCCACATCGGCCAGATGGCCGGGCGCCAGTTGCCCTTCCTCTCGGTGCTGGTGCCGTTCTGGCTCATCCTCATCATGGACGGCACCCGCGGCGTGCGCGAGACGTGGCCCGCGATCCTCGTAGCTGGCGGCTCGTTTGCCACCGTGCAGTTCCTGACCGCCAACTTCGTCGGCCCGGAGCTGCCCGATATCACCGCCGCGCTCGCCACCCTCATCACCCTGCCGCTGTTCCTGCGCTTCTGGCAGCCCCGCCGCATCTTCCGCTTCGAGACCGAGGCGCCCAGCAAGGGCGGCCTGGACCACGGTGCCGCCCCGGCGCCGACGGTCGCCGCCGTCGAGCCGGGCGTGACCTACACCGCCGGCCAGATCGTCCGCGCCTGGTCGCCGTTCCTGATCCTCACGGTGTTCGTGACCATCTGGAGCATCCCGCCCTTCAAGGCCCTGTTTGCGCCGGGCGGTGCCCTGGCCGAGACGGTCGCCCATGTGAGCGTGCCGTTCCTGCACAATATGGTCGTGAAGCTGCCGCCCATCGTCACCGCCGCGAAGCCCTTTGCCGCCGACTACAAGTTCGACTGGCTCTCGGCCACAGGCACGGCGATCTTCCTTGCCGCCATCGTCTCGGTCGTCTTCCTCGGCATGAAGCCGTCGCGCGCCGTCTCGACCTTTTTCTCGACCATTAAGGGCCTGCTGATCCCCATTTACTCCATCGGCATGGTGCTGGCATTCGCCTTCATCGCCAATTACTCGGGCCTGTCCTCCACCCTCGGCCTCGCGCTGTCGGAAACCGGGCCGAGCTTCACCTTCTTCTCGCCCTTCCTCGGCTGGCTCGGCGTGTTCCTCACCGGCTCGGACACCTCGGCGAACGCCCTGTTCGCCTCGCTGCAGGCCACCACGGCGCACCAGATCGGGGTGAGCGACGTACTCCTCGTGGCGGTCAATACCACCGGCGGCGTGACGGGCAAGATGATCTCGCCCCAGTCCATCGCCATCGCCTGCGCGGCAGCGGGCCTCATCGGCCGGGAGTCGGACCTGTTCCGCTTCACCGTCAAGCACAGCCTCGCGCTGGCGACCATCGTCGGCATCATGACCACCATCCAGGCCTACCTGACGCCGTGGATGATCCCCTGAGGGTAAACCGCCATGGCGGCTCTTGGTTGAACCACCCTCCCGGCACCTTGATGCCGGGAGGGCATTTGCGGGCTGGAAGTCCGTGCCCCGGAAAGACATAGTGGCGTTGGGGCGCCGGCGGGTCCGGCGCGCCCCGCGTCACCTGATCGGACCAAGGCAGGCAACTCACCCATGGCGTCGCCCCCCTCCCCCTCCTCAGCGCAGCGCGTGACCGACCGGGTCGAGCTGGCGATCGAGGCGCTGATCGAGGACCGCGGCCTTGCCGTGGGGGACCGGCTTCCGTCCGAGCGCGCCCTCTCCGAAATGCTGGGCACCTCGCGCAACACCCTGCGCGAAGCCCTGATGCGTCTCGGCGCACGGGGGCGGATCACCCTCCGCAAGGGCGGCAACATCATCGCCGCGCCGATCGCGCCGCGCTGGCCCCCCTCGCCCATCGCCGATCCGCTCGCCTCGGTGGTGGCGGGCAATCCGGGTTTCGGCCAGGACGTTCTGGAAGTGCGCTGGGGGCTGGAAGGGCAGGCCGCCTACCATGCCGCGCTCCGGGCGACGCCGGACGATCTCGACGCCATCCGGCGCTGCCTGGACGAGCTTGCCGCCTATCACGAGACGGGCGACACGGTGGCGGAAGCCCGCGCCGATGCCGCCTTCCACCTCGCCATCGCCGATGCCTCGCACAATGCGGTGCTGCGCTCGGTCATGTCGAGCATGTTCGGGCTGCTCAAGAGCAGCATCTCCGAAAGCCTCGACAAGCTCTACATCGTGCCGCGCACCTATGAGCGGCTGTGCGCCCAGCATCAGGCGCTGATGGACGCCATCGCCGCCGGCGACGCCGATGCCGCCCGCCGCGCCTCCGACGACCATCTCGCCTTCATCCAGCGGACCATCCGCACCATCGACGAGGAACGCGCCCGGCGGGAACGCGCCGACACCCTGCGCCGGACGGCGGGGATTTAGCGGCCGAAGACGTCGCGCGCCGCCGCTACCAGCGCGTGGGCGTCCGCCGCGATGGCTTCCACCGCCTTGCCCGGTTTGAACAGCGCCGAGCCGATGCCGAAGCCTTCGGCCCCCGCCGCGCGGTAGGCGGCCATGTTGGTGGTGTCGATGCCGCCCACGGGCAACAGGGGGATGTCGGTGAGCACCGCGCGCCACGCCTTCACGATGTGGGGTGGGATGCCCTCGGCCGGGAAGAGCTTGAGGGCATCGGCCCCGGCGGCGCGGGCGGCGAAGGCTTCAGTGGGGGTGGCGACGCCCGGCGTGCAGACGAGGCCAGCGGCCTTGGCGGCGCGGATCACGGCGAGGTCCGCATGGGGCATCACGATGAGCCGGCCGCCCGCCGCCTTCACGGCCTCCACGTCCTCCGGCGCCAGCACCGTACCCGCGCCGATCAGCGCGCGGTCGCCGAAGGCGTCGGCGAGGATGCGGATGGACTCCAGCGGCTGCGGCGAGTTGAGCGGCACCTCGATGATGGTGAAGCCCGCCCCCACCAGCGCCGCGCCGATGTCCAGCGCCTCCTCCGGCTTCAGGCCGCGCAGGATGGCGACGAGGGGGCAGGCGGCAAGGGCGTCCTTGAAGGTGGGCATCGGTCGCACTCCTGAAATCAGATGAAGCCCGCCGCGCGCGCCACTGCGTGCTGTCCTGCCGGGCCGCAGCCCTCCGGCGCGCGGGCGTGGGGCAGGCCGAGCAGGGTCGCGGCTTCGGCATAGCGCGCGGAAAGGGCGGGGTTGGCGACCAGCGTGAACGGCTCGCCGGCCGAGGCATCGCGCAGTTCGGCGCCGATGAGAAGGCCGGAGAGCATGTCCGCGCTGTCCACCCCATCGAGCCGCCCGGTGAGGCCCAGTGCGCGCAGGGAGAACAGGCGACCGAGCAGCGCGCCCGGGCCGTCCAGCTCAGCCGCCGCTGCCACACCCCGGCGGAAGCCTTCGGCGGAAAAGACCCCCTCCTCCATCATGCGGCCGAGGATGGTGTGCCCCTTGAGCGCGGCAAACACCTCGCCCGTCATGTAGGTGGCGAAGGTGGTGATGCGGCCGGCATCCACCCGCACCCATTTGGAATGGGTGCCGGGCAGCACGAACAGCCCGTCCGCGACGCCGAGGCGCGCGAGGGCGCCGAGCACCTCCACCTCCTCGCCGCGGATCACGTCCGGCGCTTTGTCGTCATCCTTGAGCACGCCGGGCACGATGGCGATGCGGCCGAAGCCGGGCTGGGCCGGCACTTGGGCGAGCGCTGCGGTAAGATCGGGAAGGCCGGCGGGACAGCGCGCATAGGGCGCCTCCACCCAGCCTTGCCGGCTCCCCACCATGCCGGATAGAAGGACCGGCAGCGGGCCATGCGCGCGCGCCCAGTCTCCGGCGATGGCGGCCAGCACCTCGGGAAACCTCAGGCCACCCAGCGCCATGATGCCCTGCCCGCTCGCCCGGCTGGCGATCACCTCGCCGTCCGCCGCCATGAGATAGGCGCGGAGCGAGGAGGTGCCCCAGTCACAGGTGATGAGCGCGGGCGTCATCTTCGCGGGTGTCACGGGGCGTCAGTGGTGCAGGATCTGGCCGAGGAACGTGCGCGTGCGCTCGCTCTTCGGATTGGCGAAGAAGGTGGCGGGCGGCCCCTCCTCCACGATCTCGCCCTTGTCCATGAAGATCACCCGGTCGGCCACCTGCCGCGCGAAGCCCATCTCATGGGTCACGCAGATCATGGTCATGCCGTCCTGGGCGAGGGAGATCATGGTGTCCAGCACCTCCTTCACCATCTCGGGGTCAAGGGCGGAGGTGGGCTCGTCGAACAGCATCACCTTCGGCGTCATGCACAGCGCGCGGGCGATGGCCACGCGCTGCTGCTGGCCGCCGGAGAGCTGGCCAGGATATTTGTTCGCCTGCTCGGGAATGCGCACGCGCTCCAGATATTTCATGGCGATGGCCTCGGCCTCCTTGGGCGCGAGGCCGCGCACCTTGCGGGGCGCCAGCGTGCAGTTCTGCAGCACCGTGAGGTGGGGGAACAGGTTGAAGCTCTGGAACACCATGCCTACCTCGGCGCGCACCTTGTCGAGCCCGCGCGAGGATTTGCCGACCTCGGTGCCATCCACCACGATCTCGCCGCCCTGGTGATGCTCCAGCGCGTTGATGCAGCGGATGAGGGTGGACTTGCCGGAGCCGGACGGCCCGCAAATCACGATGCGCTCGCCCGAGCGCACGTCGAGGTTCACAGCCTTCAGGGCGTGGTAGGTGCCGTAATATTTCTCGACGCCCGCCATGCGGATCATGACCGGGCGCGCGTCGCCGGCGGGCGTGCTGTCGCTGGGGGCGGGAGTGAGCATGGCTAGGCCCTTCTCGTGTCTGTCGATGTCCGAACGGCTGCGCCGATCACCGCCCTCGCGCCCCGGCCGACTGGAGCGTCAGCGGAAGGAGAGCCGGGGCCCAGCGCAACGGTTCGCCGAAGGCGGCACGGGCGGCGACAGCCGAAGGTTTCGCCGGCTGCGCCGAACTTTCCCCTGGACCCCGGATCGGCGCTCCACCTGCGGTGTCGCTGGTCCGGGGAACAGGGCATTGTCCTCAGAACGTCGGCATCACAGGCAGCGGCTCCTTGAACCACTTCTGGTTGATGGCGTCGAGTTCGCCATTGTTCTTCACGAAATAGAGGAAAGTGTTGATCCACTGTAGAAAGTCGGTGGAGCCGCGGCGCACGGTGATGCCGTTGTACTGGCTGCGCAGGGTGATCTTCTTCTCGATCCCCATGTCCGGATTGGCCTGGGCGATGTTGGCGCCGATGAGGTTGTTGGCGCCGAGCAGGTCCACCTGGCCGGAGAGGAAGGCCTGCACGGCCGTGGCGTCGTCGTCGAAGCGCATGATGGTGGCGCCCTTCGGCACGGCGGCGGTCAGCGCCGTGTCCTGCGTGGAGGCGCGGGCCACGGCGATCTTCTTGCCCACGGTCTGGTCGAGGCTCTTGATCTCGGTCTTCTTGGGACCGATCAGCTGGATCTCGATGGTGGAATAGGGGATGGAGAACATCACCTGCTTGGCGCGCTCGGGGGTGATGCCGAACACCGCCACCAGCACGTCCACCTTGTTGGTGAGCAGGTATGGAATGCGGTTCGGGCCGGTCACCGGCACCAGCTCCACCTCGACGCCGAGATACTTGCCCATGAGGCGGGCGACGTCGGCGTCATAGCCTTCCGGCTTGCCCTGGGTGTCGAGCAGGCCGAAGGGGGCCACGTCCACCAGCATGCCGACGGTGAGCTTCTTCTTCGACAGGATGTCGTCGATGCTCTGCGCCGAGGCGCCGTGGGAGAGGCCGGTGGCGGCGAGCGCCGCAAGGCCCAGCGCCGCGACGGCGCCGCGCGCGCTCTTCAGGATGGTGCCGAAAATCATCGTCTCATTCCTCCGTCTGCGCCGCATGCGGGGCGGCCTTGGTCTTGAGGGTCAAATCGAGCCGTCACCGCGACACGGTGCCGAAACGCTTTTCGAGGTGGCGGGCGTAAAGCGAGAGCGGCCAGCACAAAGCGAAGTAGATGGCCGCGACGATGCCGAACACCAGGAACGGCCGGAAGGTGGCATTGTTCACGATCTGCCCTGCGCGGGTCAGCTCCACGAAGCCGATGATGGAGGCGAGCGACGTGCTCTTCACCAGCATCACCAGAAAGCCCACCGTCGGCGCCACCGCGATCTTCGCCGCCTGCGGCAGGATGATCTCGCGCATGCGCGTCACATAATGCAGACCGAGGGCGGTGGAGGCCTCCCACTGGCCCTTGGGGATGGCCTGGATGCAGCCGCGCCAGATCTCGCCAAGGAAGGCGGCGGCGTTCAGCGTGAGGCCGATGGCGGCCGCTGCCAGCGGGTCCACCGAGGCGCCGACCATGGTGGCGCCAAAGAACACGAGAAAGAGCTGCATCAACAGCGGCGTGCCCTGGAAGACCAGGATGTAGGCCCCGGCCGTCGCGCGCAGCCACTGCCACGGGGCGGTCCGTGCGAGAGCGACCAGCAAGCCCAGTGCCGCACCGCCCGCGAAGGCGATGGCCGAGAGCAGAAGCGTCCAGCGCACAGCGGAGACGAGGAAGAAGAATTCGGCGGAGGTGAACTGGCGGATCATATCGCTCCCCTCCTCAACGCGCGGCGTCGGTGCGCGCGAACACCGCGCGATAGATGAGCGCGAATGCGCCGGCGAACATCAGCGACATGGCGAAATACATGCCTGTCACCACGATGTAGATCTCGAACGAGCGGAAGGTCTGCGATTGCAGATTGTTCGCCACCGCCGTCAGCTCTTCGGCCGAGATGGCGGAGACGACGGAGGAGGTCAGCATCAGCAAAATGAACTGGCTGGTGAGGGACGGGTAGATCGCCTTCAGCGCCGGGAACAGCACCACATAAAGGAAGATCTGCAGCCGCTTGAGGCCGAGCGCCAGCCCGGCCTCGATCTGGCCCCGGTGGATGGTCTCGATGCCCGCGCGCACGATCTCGGTGCAATAGGCGCCGGCGTTGATGACCATGGCGAGCAGCGCCGCCTCGTTGGCGTCGAGGCGGATGCCGGCGCGCGGCAGGCCGAAGAAGATAATGAAGATCTGCACCAGGAACGGCGTGTTGCGGATCACCTCCACATACACATCCACCAGCCAGCGGATCGGGCGCGGCCCCTGTGTCTTGCCCAGGGCGCATATCACCGCCACCAGAAGGCCGAGGATCATGGCAAGGCCGGAAAGGCGGATTGTCAGCCACGCGCCGAGCAGGAGCTCGGGCCAGGCGTTGAAGACGTCTCCGAACTGGAAGACGTAGGTCATCTTGCGCCTCCTGTCGGGCGTTTGGCGGTAGGGCGGCGCGCGTCATCCGCTTCGGCAGCCTTCCCCGCTCCGCACGACTGGCGAATGACGAGGCGCGGCGGCACGATGATCTCTTCCCGCGGACGGTCGGGATGGGCGATGCGGCGCAGCAGCAGCCGCGCGGCCTCGCGCCCCACCACGCGGGGATCGGTGGTGAAGGTGGTGAGCGCGGGGCGGTGCAGGCCCGCCTCGTCCACGTCGTCGCAGCCCACAACGGCCACGTCCCGGCCCGGCACGAGGCCGCGCTCGTCGAGAGCGAGCATGACGCCCAGGGCCACCAGCAGCAC
>JAYSCE010000080.1:0-827 GCA_041915035.1 Xanthobacter sp. | reverse complement strand
GGCCACCCCGTCGTTGTAGCAGACGCTGGCCGAGGGGATGTCCCCCTTGGCCAGACGCTCGCGCGCGGCGGCGTAGCCGGAGGAGCGCTCGATGACCGCGCAGGGCACCACAGGCCCGCTCTTCAGCCTGTGGCGGCGCAGCGCGCGGTGGAAGCCGGCCATGCGCTCGGCCAGCGGCGCGATCCGGCGCACGCCCCCGATGAAGGCGATGTTCTTATGGCCCAGCGCGATCAGGTGCTCGGTAATCAGCTCCATGCCGGCGCCGTAGTCCGGGCCGACATAATCGGCGGGAAAGCCCTCCACGCGGCGCTGCGCTAGCACGCAGGGCATGCGTGCGCAGGCTCCCTCCTCCAGCGCGTCGGCGCGGGTGTTCTCGGAGGCGACCACCACCAGCCCGTCGACGCCGTGCTCCTGCATCCGCACCAGCACGTCGCGCTGGCGGGCGGCATCCTCGGCGGCGTTGCCGATGAAGGCCATGTAGCCTTCGGTGCCCAGCACCTCGTCGATGCCGGCGGTGAACTGGGCGAAGTTGGGGGTGATGATCTCGCAGAGCACGAGGCCCACGGTACGCGAGGCGCCCGAGCGCAAATTGGCGGCGCTGCGATTGTAGACATAGCCGAGGCCGGCCATGGCCTCCTCGACCTTGGCGCGGGTCTCGGCCTTCACCAGCGGGCTCTTGCGCAGGACGAGGGAGACCGTGGCGCGGGAGACGCCGGCATGGGCCGCCACATCCTTCAGCCGCACCCGAAGGCCACCGGCGAGCGGCGCCTCGTCCAGCACACTGGCCGGCTCGGCAGCATCGCGGGCGGCCGGCGAGCGGCGGCCAT
>JAYSCE010000079.1:6471-11891 GCA_041915035.1 Xanthobacter sp. | reverse complement strand
ATTGCCGCTGCCGACGCGCCGGCGCCCGTCGACCGTTCTCCCGGCGCGCTCGGCTGGCCGGTGACCGCGGCCCTGCGCGCCCTCGCCATGGATGGTGTGGAGCAGGCGAAGTCGGGCCACCCCGGTGCGCCCATGGGCATGGCGGAGATCGCCGCCGTGCTCTGGCGCGAGCATCTGCGGCATAATCCGGCAGATCCGTCCTGGCCCGACCGCGACCGCTTCGTGCTCTCCAACGGGCACGGCTCCATGCTGATCTATGCGCTGCTTCACCTCACCGGCTACGATCTGCCCATCGCCGAGCTGAAGCGATTCCGCCAGCTGCATTCGCGCACCCCCGGCCATCCCGAGTTGGGGATGACGCCCGGCGTGGAGACCACCACCGGCCCGCTCGGCCAGGGCCTCACCAACGCGGTGGGCATGGCCCTGGCCGAGAAGATGCTGGCCGCCCAGTTCAACAAGCCGGGCCTCTCCATCGTCGATCACCGCACCTTCGTCTTCCTCGGCGACGGCTGCCTGATGGAGGGCGTGAGCCATGAGGCGTGCTCCCTCGCCGGGCGCCTCGGCCTCGGCAAGCTCGTCGCCTTCTATGACGACAACGGCATCTCCATCGACGGCAAGGTGGAAGAGTGGTTCCCGGACGATACCCCCGCCCGCTTCGCCGCCTATGGCTGGCAGGTGATCCGCAACGTGGATGGCCACGATCCCGCCGTGCTGCGCGATGCGGTGGAGGCGGCGCTGTCCGAGACCGGCAAGCCGACGCTGATCTGCTGCAAGACCACCATCGGCCGTGGCGCGCCCACCAAGGAGGGCCACCAGGACACCCACGGCGCTCCGCTCGGCGCCGAGGAGATCGCCCGCACCCGCGCCGCCATGGGCTGGGACCATGCGCCGTTCGAGGTGCCGGACGACATCTATGCCCTGTGGGATGCCCGCCGCTCGGGCGCCGCCCGCCAGTCGGCCTGGGACGCGCGCATGGAAGCCTATGAGCGCGCCTATCCGGCCGAGGCGGCCGAATTCCGCCGCCGGCTTGCCGGCGACCTCTCCCCCGCCTTCGCCGCGACCTATGAGGCGGCTCTGAAGGCGACCGTCGAGAAGGCCGAAACCGTGGCCACCCGCAAGGCGAGCCAACTGGCGCTGGCCGCCCTCGCGCCAGCGGTGCCGGAATTCCTCGGCGGCTCGGCGGACCTCGCCCATTCCAACCTCACCACCTTCCCCGGTGCCGTGCCGATCACCCGCGATCCGGCCGGCAACCAGATCTTCTACGGCGTGCGCGAGTTCGGCATGTCGGCCATCGCCAACGGCATCGCGCTGCACGGCGGGTTCATCCCCTTCGTCGCCACCTTCCTCGTGTTCTCGGACTATGCCCGCAATGCCATGCGCATGAGCGCGCTCATGGGCCAGCGGGTGATCTACATCCTCACCCACGATTCCATCGGCCTCGGCGAGGACGGCCCCACCCACCAGCCGGTGGAGCATGTGGAGAGCCTGCGCCTGATCCCGAACCTCGACGTCTGGCGCCCCGCCGACACTGTCGAGACGCTGGCCGCCTGGCACGCGGCCCTGACGCGCAAGACCGGGCCGAGCGCCTTCATCCTGTCCCGGCAGAACCTGCCGTGCTGGCCGCGCGATCCAGCCCAGCTCGGCGCCATCGAAGCCGGCGCCTACGTGCTGCGCGAGAGCGAGGGTCTCGCCCGCGCCGTGCTGGTCGCCACAGGCTCGGAAGTGAAGCTGGCGGTGGCGGCGGCGGACCTGCTCGACACCGCGGGCATTCCCACCCGCATCGTCTCCATGCCCTGCCGCGAGCGCTTCGAGGCGCTGACGGAGACCGAACGTGCCGCCCTCTTCCCCAAGGGCGTGCCGGTGGTGGCGGTGGAGGCGGGCGTGACCCGCGGCTGGCGCGGCCTCTCCGGCACCCGAGCCGACGGCATCATCGCCATCGGCATCGACCGGTTCGGAGAGTCGGCGCCGGAAAAGGACCTGTGGCCGCTGTTCGGCTTCACGCCGGAAGCGGTGGCCGATGCGGTGCGCCGCGCGGTAGGATGAGCGCCAATGAGGCCTCTCCCCTGCGGGGGACGGCCGGGAGGGGCGCCACCGCAGGACGCGATCAACCCCGGCCCACGCCGGGTCCGCCGAAGCGGTGAAGGGCATCGGATTGCAGCCAAGCGGCACCGTGAATCCCGGACCAGCCCGGGACGACGGGGCGGACGGAACCCTGGCGCGCGCATCGCGACGCCAACCTGAACCTTGAAGAGGAGAGGACTATGGCCCTCGTTTCCATGCGCCAGCTGCTCGATCATGCGGCGGAGCATTCCTACGGACTGCCGGCCTTCAACGTGAACAACATGGAGCAGGTGAAGGCGATCATGGACGCTGCCCGTGCCACGTCCTCGCCGGTCATCCTCCAGGGCTCGGCGGGCGCCCGCAAATATGCCGGCGAGCCCTTCCTGCGCCATCTGATCGCCGCCGCCGTGGAGGCCTATCCCGAGATCCCGGTGGTGATGCACCAGGACCACGGCGCCTCCCCCGCCGTCTGCATGGGCGCCATCAAGTCCGGCTTCTCCTCGGTGATGATGGACGGCTCCCTGAAGGAAGACGGCAAGACCCCCGCCGATTACGATTACAACGTCTCCGTCACCGCCAAGGTGGTGGAGCTGGCCCATGCGGTGGGCGTGTCGGTGGAGGGCGAGCTTGGCTGCCTCGGCTCGCTGGAGACCGGCAAGGGCGAGGCCGAGGACGGCCACGGCGCCGAGGAAGCCCTCGATCATTCTCGCCTCCTGACCGACCCGGACGAGGCCGCGCAGTTCGTGAAGGCGACCCAGTGCGATGCGCTGGCCATCGCCATCGGCACCTCGCACGGCGCCTACAAGTTTACCCGCAAGCCCACTGGCGACATCCTCGCCATCGACCGCATCAAGGCGATCCACCAGCGCATCCCCACCACCCATCTGGTGATGCACGGCTCGTCCTCGGTACCGCAGGAGCTGCTTGAGGAAATCCGCACCTATGGCGGCGACATCAAGGAGACCTATGGCGTGCCGGTGGAAGAAATCCAGGAAGGCATCCGCTACGGTGTTCGCAAGGTGAACATCGACACCGACATCCGCCTCGCCATGACCGCCGCCATTCGCCGCGTCGGCGCCAAGAACAAGTCCGAGTTCGACCCTCGCAAGTTCATGGCCGCCGCCATGGACGAGGCGAAGAAGGTCTGCATCGCCCGCTTCGAGGCCTTCGGCTCCGCCGGCAAGGCGGAGAAGGTGCGCCCCATCGAGCTGGACGAGATGGCCAAGCGCTACGCCTCCGGCGAGCTGGCGCAGGTGGTGCATTGAAACGGGTGCAGTGAGCGAACGGCTGGCGTCCCTGCGGCGCCATGCCTATAGGAGTGCCTGAGGCGGCCCCGGCCGCCTCGTTCCCCGGACAAGCGACAGCGCAGCTGGATCGCTGATCCGGGGTCCAGAAAAAGGTCCTGCGCAGCAGGCTCTTTTCCCGGACGGTCATGAAGGGAGCCGCCTTCGACGCGCTGTTGCGCTGGGCCCCGGCTCTCCTTCCGCTGACGCTCCAGTCGGCCGTGGCACGAAACCGTGCCCCGCCTATCCAGACGCTGAGGAGATCCCCATGGCCCGCGCCTATCCCATCATCGCCCCGTCCATTCTCTCGGCGGACTTCACCCGCCTCGGCGCCGAGGTGGATGCGGTGCTCGAGGGCGGCGCCGAGTGGATTCATTTCGACGTGATGGACAACCATTACGTGCCCAACCTCACCATCGGCCCGCTGATCCTCCAGTCGCTGCGCAAGGCGACCAAGGCGTTCGTGGACGTGCACCTGATGGTGAAGCCGGTGGACGCCATGATCGAGGCCTTCGCGGGCGCCGGCGCCGACCTCATCTCCTTCCACCCGGAAGCCTCCGAGCATGTGGACCGTTCGCTCCAGCTCATCCGCTCCAAGGGCGTGAAGGCGGGCCTGGTGCTGAACCCGGCCACCCCCCTCTCGGTGCTGGACTACACGCTGGACGCCCTCGACCTCGTGCTTGTCATGTCGGTGAACCCCGGCTTCGGCGGCCAAGCCTTCATTCCCTCGGCGCTGGACAAGCTGAAAGCCATCCGCGAGCGCATCGACGCCTCGGGCCGGGACATCCGCCTCGAGATCGACGGCGGGGTGAAGGTGGACAATATCGGCGCCATCGCCGCGGCGGGGGCGGACACCTTCGTCGCAGGCAGCGCCATCTATGGCGCGAAGGACTATGCCGCGACCATCGCCGCCATGAAGCGAGAAATTGCCGCCGCCACCGGGACGGCCGCCGCGGCGTGAAAACCGGGCTTTAGTGCCCCGGCCGGCGCGGCGCGACGATCTCGCCCCGCGCCCGCTCGGCCCGCTCGATCAGATATTTCGCCACCAGAGTGAACAAGGCGACGCCCGCCAGCACCGTCGCGGCGGCGAAGGCAGCGAGCGCGTGGCTATCCTGGTAGAGCAATTCGATCTGCAGAGGCAGCGTCGAGGTCTGGCCCCGGATGTTGCCGGAGACGATGGAGACGGCGCCGAACTCACCCATCACCCGCGCATTGCACAGGGCCGCGCCATAAAGCAGCGCGAACTTCACGTTGGGCAGGGTGACGAGTCGCAACACGTCGAAGCCCGAAGCGCCGAGGCTCACCGCCGCCTCCTCCTCGTCCCGCCCCTGCGCCATCATCAGCGGCACCAGCTCACGCAGCACGAACGGCGCTGTGACGAACAGGCTGGCGAGGATGATGGCCGGCACGGCGAACATGATCTTGATGTCGTGGGCCTGCAGAAACGGCCCGAACAGCCCCTGCGCCCCATAGACGAAGAGATAGGCCACGCCCGCCACGATGGGCGAGATGGAGAAGGGCAGCTCCGCCACCGCCAGCAGCAGATTGCGGCCCCGGAAGGAAAACTTCGTCACCGCCCAGGCGGCGGCGATGCCGAAGGCGGTGTTGAGCGGCACGCAGATAAGGGCGGTGAGCAGCGTCAGCCCCACCGCATGCAGCGTATCCGGCCGGGCGAGGGCTTCGAGATAGGTGGGCAGGCCGCGTGCGAACGCCTCGGCAAAGATGACCGCGAGCGGCGCGATGAGCGCCAGTGCGGTGGTCGCCAGCACCAGGGTGAGAATCACCGAGCGGGTTACGGCGCCGTCGCCGACACGCAGGCGGTGGCGGTTCACGGGATGGGCCATCAGGCATCCCCCATCGCAAACTTCTGGTGCCACGCCTGCACGGCGTTCACGACCAGCAGCATGATGAAGGCGAGTGCCAGCATGGTGACGGCGATGGCCGCTGCCGCCGCATAGTCATATTCCTCCAGCCGGATGAAGGTGAGCAGCGCCACGATTTCCGTGCGGAACGGTTGGTTGCCGGCGATGAACACCACCGCGCCGAACTCCCCGAGCGAACGAGCGAAGGCCAGCG
>JAYSCE010000079.1:0-6461 GCA_041915035.1 Xanthobacter sp. | reverse complement strand
AAGATGATCCGGCGGAAGATGGTGAGGTCGCTCGCGCCCAGGGTCGCGCCCGCCTCCTCCAGCTCCGGCTCCATGTCCTCCAGCACCGGCTGCACAGTCCGCACCACAAAGGGGATTGAGGTGAAGGCCATGGCGCACACGATGCCGGCCGGGGCATAGGCCACCTGAATGCCCCATTGCGCCAGTGGCGCGCCGAACCAGCCGTTCTTGGCGAACAGTGCCGTCAGCGCGAGGCCCGCCACCGCCGTCGGCAAGGCGAAGGGCACGTCCACCATGGCATCCAGCAGGCGCTTGCCGGGAAACTCGTAGCGGACCAGCACCCAGGCGAGGGCGAGGCCGTAGACGGCGTTGAACAGCGCCGCCAGCGCGGCCGTCGTCAGCGTAACCTGAAAGGAGGCGAGCGTGCGGGGCGAGGTGATGATGGCGATGTAGCGCTCGAAGCCCACATCCGCCGCCTTCAGCAGCAGCGCGCCGATGGGCAGGAGCACGATGAGACCGAGATAGAGCAGGGCGAGGCCGAGCGAGAGCCGGAATCCGGGGATGACGCTCCGGCGCGGACGGTGGCTCAGAAACGGCAGCGCGAAGCGGGTGCGGGGCATGGGCTCTGCTGGGGCATGGTGCGCCGGGAAGGACGGGCCGACGTCGCGGCATTCGGCCGTTATGACCCGCGAGGCCGCAAATGTCATGCGTGGCCGGGAGAAAAATAAAATACCGCAAAATTTCTGTTGTTTAGCGTAACAAAAAAGGGCCGCGTCGCGGCCCCTTTCGTTTTCCGTTTCAACCTTGGCTCAGAAGCCCGGAAGGTCGAAGGCGCCCGGCAGCGGCCAGCGCAGGCCGGTGATGGGGCCGGGGCCGGCGGCGGTGGGCCCATAGGTCGGGTAGAAGTAGCCGGGCGGCAGCGCGTAATCGAGGTACGACTTGGAGCCGGGCTTCACCACCGTGCCGGCATCGAGATAGGAGCGGCGCTCCACCACGATACGGCTGCGCTTCTTCACCGTCTGCGCCTCGGCGCTGTCGGCGGAAACGATGGAGAAGGCACCGGTGGTCGCCGCAATGGCTACCGCCGCCAGCGACACCGAGAGCGCCGTCTTCAGGCCCGAGCGGGCGAAAGCAGCGAAGGTGGTGAACGACGCGAAACCCATGGCATCCTCCCAGATCGGCGCAGGGCCGACCTTGACTGGATTAATAGACGTTTGTCCCCTGCGCAAGGAAACCCGCCCCTGTGGCGCCATGTTCCCGCCCTCTCGCCGCCGGCGCGTTGCGTTCACGCAACACTCGCATGCAATGCCGCCGCACCTGCTCGCGCATCTTCGATTTGCAAGGCCAAGGGGTTCGGCCTAAAAGCACGGTCTTCGGCCGCATGGGCCGTACATCCGAGGAACATCATGGGTTACAAGGTCGCCGTCGTCGGCGCCACGGGCAACGTGGGCCGGGAGATTCTCTCGATCCTCGACGAGCGGGGCTTCCCCGCGGACGAGGTTGTCGCGCTCGCCTCGCGAAAGTCGCAGGGCGTGGAAGTCTCTTACGGTGACAAAACCCTGAAGGTGAAGGCCCTCGAGACCTACGACTTCTCCGACACCGACATCTGCCTGATGTCGGCCGGCGGATCCGTGTCGAAGGAGTGGTCGCCGAAGATCGGCGCGCAGGGCTGCGTCGTCATCGACAATTCCTCCCAGTGGCGCATGGACCCGGACGTGCCGCTGATCGTTCCCGAGGTGAATGCAGACGCCATCGTCGGCTTCTCCAAGAAGAACATCATCGCCAATCCGAACTGCTCCACGGCGCAGCTCGTGGTCGCGCTGAAGCCGCTGCATGACGCCGCGACCATCAAGCGCGTTGTGGTCTCCACCTACCAGTCCGTCTCCGGCGCCGGCAAGGACGCCATGGACGAGCTGTTCTCCCAGACCCGGGCCGTCTTCGTCTCCGATCCGGTGGAGCCGAAGAAGTTCCCGAAGCGCATCGCCTTCAACCTCATCCCGCAGATCGACGTCTTCATGGACGACGGTTTCACCAAGGAAGAGTGGAAGATGGTGGCCGAGACCAAGAAGATTCTCGACCCCAAGATCAAGCTCACGGCCACCTGCGTCCGCGTGCCGGTCTTCATCTCCCACTCCGAGGCGGTGAACGTGGAGTTCGAGAAGGAGCTTTCGGCCGACGACGCGCGCAAGATCCTGCGCGAGGCGCCCGGCATCCTCGTCATCGACACCCGTGAGCCGGGCGGCTACGCCACCCCCCACGAGGCCGCCGGCGAGGACGCGACCTACATCTCGCGCCTGCGCGACGACCCGACCGTGGACAACGGCATCGCCTTCTGGTGCGTGTCGGACAATCTGCGCAAGGGCGCCGCGCTCAACGCGGTGCAGATCGCCGAGGTTCTGGTGAACCGCAAGCTCATCACCGCCCGCTCCAAGGCGGCCTGAGCCTTCCGGCAGTCTGAAAACAACAAACGGCCCGCTTCGGCGGGCCGTTTGCTTTTGGGAATCAGCGTGGCCGGGAGCGCGTGCGCTGCGCCACTGCCACCACCAGCGCCACGCCCGCGGCGAAGGCCACGGTCTCCGCGTCCGGCACCTCGCCATTGATGGGCCAGGCCAGCCCCACCGTCACGAAGGTCTGCAGCAGCTGCATCTGCCCGACGCGGGCGATGCCGCCCATGGCGAGCCCGGCATTCCAGAAGAAGAAGCCGATGAGCTGGCTAAAGAGGCCGAGATAGAGCAGCGCCGCCCAAGAGGCGCCTGCCACGGTGCCCGCCCCGCCCCATGGAAAGGTGAGAAGCGCGAGCGGGAGCGTCACCGGCAGGCAGAGGATCAGCATGAAGGCGATCACCTCCCACCCCGACATGGTGCGCGCCAGGCCGCCCGATACGGCATAGCCGATGGCGCAGGCGACGACCCCCAGGAACAACAGGCTGTCGCCCATCCCCAGCGCGCCCCCCGCGCCGTTGCGCAAGGCGAAGGCCACCACCAGCCCCGCCCCCACCGCGCTCGCGGCGAACAGGCCGAGGCCCGGCCGCTCCCCAGCCAGCAGCATGGCCGCGATCGCCGTACACAGGGGCAGAAGGCCGAGGACGATGCCGCCATGGGCCGCCGGAACCGTCTGGGTGGCCACCCCGATGGCAAGCGGGAACACGAAGATCAGGCAGGCGGAGGAGACGGCGAGGCGCCACAGCACCGCGCGCTGGCCGAAGGGCCACGGCCGGCGCATCGCCAGCACCAGCCCGAGCGCCGCAAAGCCGGCAAGGGCGGCCCGGCCGAAGCTGATGAACCACGGGCTGAAATCGTGCAGCGCGAAGCGGGTGAGCGGCAGCGTCGCGCCGAACATCACGACCGCGACGAATCCGATAAGAAGCCCGAGGGCCAGACGTCGATCCATTTGGCTCCCGGAGGGCGGTTCCAAGCCCGCTTCAATAGGGGCTGCACCGGCGAAAAGACAGCGAAACCGCGTGATATGCCTATCAACGCCCGTGATGGCGCGAAAATCACAGGTGAAAGGCCATCCCGCCGCCGCTATGGTGACGCGCCGCGGAACCCTTGCCCTCGAAACGCGCGGCACCGAAGAGCGAGAACATGATCCAGTCCCAGCGTTCCGGCCACGACGTCGACCCCAAGTTGCTCGAAATCCTGGTCTGCCCCCTCACCAAGGGGCCGCTGGAATATGATCGCGAGCGCCAGGAGCTGGTCTCCCGCGCCGCCCGCCTCGCTTATCCCATCCGCGATGGCATCCCGATCATGCTCGCCGATGAGGCCCGCCAGCTGGATGAAAGCGAACTCAACCGCTGAGGTCCGCCGCGTCCCACGCGCCCGCCTCTTGCAGTTCTGCGGCCGGCATGAGTAAATAACAGATACGGCCTGGGGTGCCGCGCATCATGCGCGGCTGAGATCACACCCATCGAACCTGTCTGGATCATGCCAGCGTAGGGAGATGCCGATGAGCGAGAGCTTGTCGCAGTTTATTTCCGCACCCACATCGCAAGCCGGCTCGGGACCGGCGGGCAAAGCGAAACCGTGTGTGGCCCGCCCTCATGTCGCCATCGTCGGCGGCGGCGTCATCGGCCTCGCCCTCGCGTGGCGCCTCGCCGAGGCCGGCTGCCCGGTGGACGTGTTCGACACCGGCGAGACCGGGCAAGGCGCGAGCCGCGCCGCCGCCGGCATGCTCGCCGCATGTGCCGAGGCCGAGCCCGGCGAAGAGGGCCTGCTCGCCCTCAACCGCGCCAGCCAGACCCTGTGGCCCGCCTTCGCTGCCGAGCTGGAGCGCGCGTCTGGCGAGACCGTGGACCTGCGTACCGAGGGCACAATCACCATTGCCCTCACGGCGGACGATCTCGCCAAGCTGCGCCACCTGTTCGCCTTCCAGCAGGGGCTGGGCCTGCCCGTCCAGTGGCTCACCGCCGCAGAAGTGCGCCGACGCGAGCCTTATCTCGCGCCCCGCCTCGCCGGCGGCGTGCTCAGCCCCGAAGACCATCAGGTGGACAACCGCAAGGTTGCTGCCGCGCTGAAGATTGCCGCACTCAAGGCCGGCGCGAGGCTGCATGAACGCACCCTGGTCAGCCGGGTGGAAACCGCTGGCGGCCGCGCCACGGGCGTGGTTACGGGCGAGACGCATCATGCTGCCGACGTGGTGGTGCTCGCCGCCGGCGCCTGGAGCCGGGGCGTGGACATCACCCCCGCGACGCCGCTGCCGGTGCGCCCCATCAAGGGGCAGATGTTGTCTTTACGCATGGATCCGGCCGCGCCCATCCTCTCCCACGTCCTGTGGGCGCCGGGCTCCTATCTCGTGCCACGGCGCGACGGGCGGCTGATCCTCGGTGCCACCACCGAGGAGAAGGGGTTCGACACCGACCTGACGGCCGGCGGCCAGCTCGCTTTGCTCACCCATGCGTGGCGGGCACTGCCGACGCTGGAGGAATTGAGCATCGTCGAGCAATGGGTCGGCTTCCGCCCGGGCAGTCGGGACGACGCGCCCATCCTTGGACCGAGCCCGGAAGTGGACGGCCTCGTCTACGCCACCGGCCATCACCGCAATGGCATTCTCCTTCTGCCCGTGACGACGCAGGTGATTGCCGACCACATCCTGACGGGCACCATCGCGGATGTGGCAGTGCCCTTCGGCGCGGAGCGCTTCGGCGCACCGCGCGCAGCGGCGGAGTGAGTGCCATGCTCGATTTGAAGGTGAACGGCGCCACGGAGGCGCATCCCGTCGCCACCGTCGCCGACCTGCTCCTCGCCAAGGGCCTCGAGCCGGAGCGCAAGGGGATCGCCGTGGCGGTGAACGGCGCCGTGGTGCCGCGTCGCACCTGGACCGAGGCGCGCCTTTCCGCAGGCGATGCCGTTGAGATCATCGAGGCCAAGCAGGGCGGCTGAGCCCTGGGCCCGCACAATCAGGCGCTCCTGACGTGGGCGCCGGGAAGAAACACCATGAGCGCGTTCCAGACTCCCAACGCCGATCCCCTCGTCATTGCAGGCCGCACCTTCTCCTCGCGGCTGTTCCTAGGCACGGCGAGCTATCCCAACCAGAAGGTCTTCCTCGATGCCCTCGCCGCCTCGGGCAGCGAGATGGCGACGGCATCCATCCGCCGCATCAGCCTCGCCGGCTATGAAGAGAGCCTGACGGACCTTCTCACCGGCCGCGTTCACATCCTGCCCAACACCGCCGGCTGCCAGACCGCGAAGGACGCCGTGCTCACGGCCGAGCTGGCCCGCGAGGCGCTGGAGACGGACTGGGTGAAGCTGGAGGTGATCGGCGACCGCGAGCTGCTTTATCCGAACGTGGAAGAGCTGCTGAAGGCGACCGAGGAACTGGTCTCCCGCGGCTTCGTCGTGCTGCCCTATTGCAACGACGATCCCGTCACCTGCCAGAAGCTCGCCGATCTCGGCGCCGCCACCGTGATGCCGCTGGGCTCCATGATCGGCACCGGGCTCGGCATCGCCAATCCGCACATGATCGAGCTGATCTGCTCCCGCTCGCCGGTGCCGGTGGTGCTGGATGCCGGCATCGGCACGGCCTCCGACGCCGCGCTCGCCATGGAGCTGGGCTGCTCGGCGGTGCTGCTCAACACGGCCGTCTCCAAGGCGCTCGATCCCGTGCGCATGGCCACCGCTTTCCGCCACGCGGTGGAGGCCGGCCGCCTCGCGCGCCTTGCCGGACGCATCCCGCGCAAGCTGCATGCGGAAGCCTCTAGCCCCGAGTTCGGCCTCGTCGGGAGCTGACCTTGCCCCCTCTGCCGACGCCACCCTTGCTCCTCATCACCGACCGCACGCTGGCGCGGGGCGATCTGGCGGATGTGGTGGCGGCGGCCTGCGCCGGCGGGTGCAGATGGGTGAGCTTGCGGGAGAAGGATCTACCGGCAGCCGAGCAGATCGCCCTCTTCGCCCGGCTGCGCGCCGTGACGGCGCCCTTCGGCGCGCGCCTGACACTGCATGGCCCACCTGAGCTGGCGCTTGCCGCCGGGGCGGACGGCGTGCATC
>JAYSCE010000078.1:0-11899 GCA_041915035.1 Xanthobacter sp. | reverse complement strand
CCACCAGCGGCACGACGATGAAGAGCCAGAGCTGGGAGATGGCCTTGCCGCCGGCGAACAAGGCCGGGCCGATGGAGCGGGCCGGGTTCACCGACACGCCGGTGACGGGAATGAAGACGATGTGGATCATCACCAGCGACAGGCCGATGGCGAGGCCCGCGGCCTGTGTGATCCCCGCCTTCGAGGTGGAGCCAAGGATCACCACCAGAAAAATGAAGGTGCCGACCAGCTCGGCGAGGATCGCGGCGCCGAGGCCGTAGCCGCCGATATAGCCCTCGCCCCAGCCGTTCTGGCCGAGGCCTGGCGGGTTCGAAATATCGAAACCGGCAAGCTTGCCGGAGGCGATCATGAACAGGATGGCGGCGCCGGCGATGCCGCCGAGAATCTGGGCGATCCAGTATTTCGGCACTTCGGAGGTGGGAATGCGTCCCGCGGCCCAGACGCCAACGGTGACGGCAGGATTGATGTGGCAGCCCGACACATGGCCGATGCCGTAGGCCATGGACGTCACGGCGAGGCCGAAGGCGAAGGCGATGGCGAGCATTCCGATGGGTGCGGAGCCGTAGCCGGTGAGCACGGCCGAGCCGCAGCCGAAGAGGACGAGAACTGCTGTTCCGATGAACTCGGCGACGTATTTGTTCATTGCCCAGTCTCCCCTGCGCGCCACGGCCGGTGGGGGGACCGGGCGATCCGGCGCGCATCCATCAGGTTCAGGAGCAGAATTCCCCGTCCGGACCGAACGAGACCGGGCGGACCCCGCTCCCTCGCGGCGCCCCCGAAGGTCAACCGCAGCTCAAGCCAACTCCCGCCAACGGCAGAGATCAAGACTGCAACCTCAAATCTAGGCGACCCTTCTCCACCTTTTTGGCGTGCGGCAGCGCAGCATCGCCTGCCGCGCTCGCGAAAAGATGAACGGAATGTAAAGGCCCGTGTCGGCACGGGTTCAGGGGGAACGTCGTACAAGGGCGATGAAATCGTCCTCCATTGAGGGGACGACGCGGCGCCCTCCGGCGTTCTAAGCCGGCCACGCGACGACGAACCGAGACCTGTGCCATGAAGACCTCCTCCCTGCTCGCGGCCGCCGCGACCACCTTCATCGCCATCGCCGCCTGGGGCGGTGGTGACCTCGTGCGCGCCTTCCCCGGCGATGCCGCCCCCGCTTTGGCGAAGGTGGATCCGCCCCCGGCGCGCCCAACCGCCTACCAGTGGCGCGACTATTGGGACCGCGATGGCGCAGAGGCCACGACGCGGGTCTGTCCGGCGCGCAAGAGCATCAGCATGTCGTGGGAAGGGCCCCGCCTCTCGTGGCAGCGCAACTGCGCCCGTCCCATCTGAGCTTCATGCCCCTCGCGCCACGGTCGGGCGCCACAGGACGGGAGTCCCTTCCGGCCACGCTGACGATGGGCCGCGAACATGTTAGGTGTTCGCGCCCCGGCGTTTCGGGGAGGGAGGGACTTCATGATGCGACTATGGACCGGCGCCTCAGCTGCCGCGCTGGTTGCAGCGGCGATGCTGTGGACAGCGACGGCCGACGCCCAGCAGGCCCCGTCGACAGCACAGGCGCAGAGCCAGACCGCGGCCTCGCCCTCCGCGCCTCCGACCTGGCCGCGCGTCTATGACCTGCCGGACAACCAGGTGCTGCAGCTCTACCAGCCGCAGATCGATGCATGGAACGGCGATACCATGTCCGGCCGCGCCGCCGTCGCCATCGGCGTGAAGACCGGCGCCCCGACCTACGGCATGGTGAAGTTCAGCACCCGCGTCGCCATCGACAAGCCGGCGGGCCTCGTCCACCTGGCCACCTTCACCATCGATGGCGTGCAGGTGCCCACGGAGCCGGCCAAGGCGAGCGAAATCCGCTCCGCGCTTCAGACCCGCCTGCCGCCCGACGGCATCACGGTTCCGCTCGACCAGCTCCAGGCGAGCTATGCGGTGAACCAGGAACTGGCCAAGGTCCAGACCCAGCCGGTGGACAACACCCCGCCGCAGATCCTGTTCGCCACCACCACCACCATCCTCATCCCCGTCTCCGGCGAGCCCGTGCTGCGGCCGATCAAGGGCGTGAGCGGCTTCCAGCGGGTCATCAACACCCAGCCGCTGCTGCTGAAGGATGAGGCCGGCACCTATCACCTCGAAGCCGCCGGCCACTGGTACGAGACGCCGAACCTCGGCGGCACCTGGATCGTCACGCCCCAGGTCTCGGACGCCCTCGCCTCCGCCGGCAAGGCGGCCAATGCCGAGAGCCCGGCCGATCCGCTGCTCAGCAGCGACAAGAAGCCGATCAACCCAGCCCCGGCCATCATCGCGGTCACCAAGCCGACCGAGCTGATCCAGACCGACGGGCAGCCGCAGATGCTGCCCGTGGCGGGCACCAACCTGCTCACCATGAACAATTCCGACCACGCGGTGTTCATGGAGACCACCTCCAACACCTATTACGTCCTGATCTCCGGCCGCTGGTTCAAGGCCGCCGATCTCAAGGGCCCGTGGGCGTTCGTGGCCAGCAACGCGCTGCCCAAGGACTTCTCGAAGATTTCGCCGAACGATCCCAAGGCCAACGTGCTGGTCTCGGTGGCGGGCACGCCGCAGGCCAAGGAAGCGGCGATTGCCGCCACCATCCCGCAGACCGCCACGGTGAAGCGCAGCGTGGAACTGAAGGTCGCCTTCGAGGGCGCGCCGAAGTTCGAGCCCATCAGCGGCACCGCGCTCGCCTATGCGGTGAACACCGCGACGCCGGTGATCCGCCTCGCTCCCGACCGCTTCTATGCGGTCAACAACGGCGCGTGGTTCGTGGCGGTCGATCCGGCCGGCCCGTGGCGGGTCGCCGATGTGGTGCCGGACGTGATCTACACCATCCCGGTGTCCTCGCCCCTGCACTACGTCACCTACGTGCGCATCTACGGGTCCACGCCGGACGCAGTGGTGGTGGGCTATACCCCCGGCTACATGGGCGTCGTCGTCGCGCCCGGCGGCACGGTGGTCTACGGCACCGGCTACAATTGCGTCGGCTATGCCGGCTTCGCCGACTGGTACTCGTGCCCCGTCACCTATGGCGTCGGTGCCGGCTTCGCGCTGGGCCTCGACACCGGGTTCGCCTTCGGCTTTGCCGCCGGCTGGGGCTGGGGCGCCGCGGTCTATCCTTATTGGGGACCCTACTGGCATCCCTACGGCCCCTATGGACCCTACGGACCCTGGGGCGGCCACTGGGGCTATACAAACCTGAACCAGACCAATCTCTATGGCCGCTGGGGCGGCGCCGCCACCGTCAACCATGCGTGGGGCACCACCTGGAACGGCACCGAATGGTCCGGCCGCGACTGGCACGGCACCACGGCCAACGGCACCAACTTCGCCGGCCGATCGGGCGCCGCGTTCAATCCCTATTCCGGCAACTACGCCGCCGGCCGGGAGAACAGCCGCTACAACCCCACCACCGGAGCCCGTGGCGAAAGCCGCGCCGGGGTGGAAGGCAACGCCTACACGGGCAATGCCGCTGCCGGACGCGAGTCCGCCGGTGCCAACCCGACCACCGGCACCTATCACGCCTCCCAGACCGGCGTGACGGACAAGAACGGCAATGTGAACGTCGACAGCCGTGGCGTCGCCGGCAATGCCAAGACCGGCAATGCCGTCGCCTGGGATAACGGTCATGTGGCCGTGGACCACGACGGCAACGTCTACCAGCACAACGACAACGGCAGCTGGAGCCAGCACACCAACTCCGGCTGGCAGAACACCAGCCGCGACACCTCCAGCCTCGACAATGAGGAGCGTGCCCGCTCCACCAGCAGCCAGCGTGTGTCGAGCTATGGCGGCGACGGCTTCGGCGGCGACGCCTATGGCCGCGGCGACTCGTTCGGCTCGGGCGGGTTCGATCGCGGCTTCGGCGGCTTCGGCGGCGGTGACCGCGGCGGCGACTTCGGCGGCGGCGGTGGCTGGGGTGGCGGCGACCGCTTCGGCGGTGGCGGCGGCTGGGGCGGCGGTGGTCGCGGATTCGGCGGCGGGTTCGGCGGACGCCGCTGATCCATCCTCAGCAAAACTCGAAAGGCCGGGCTCACGCCCGGCCTTTTCATTTCAAGTCTCAGATGGTCAGGCCGCCCGGCGGGCCTCAAACGTCTCGCCCGCCAGCAGGCGCTGCACCCGGCTGGGAGCAAACTCCTCGGGTACGGCGCACAGGCCGAGGCGGACGCACAGCTTGCCAAGGCGCGGATCGGCGGTGGCCATGGTGAAGGGAATGGCGAGCACGTAGCCCGCCAGCACCGGCGCCGCCCACAGGGCCAGCACCGGCTGCACCGCCAGAAGCGCGAAGAGCACCGCGAGCCCGAACACCGTCTGCGGCCAGAACGCCCGCGCCGCGTGGCTGAAGTCCACCCCATGGCCGTCGCGCGCCTGGGCCCGCCAAGAAACCTTAGCGCCCCAGGAGGCGCGCACCCGGCCCAGCAGCAGGCGCACCATCTCCAGCGTCACAGCCATGGCGGTGATGGCGCTGAGCAGGAAGGAGAACACCAGCTCCACCGCCACGGACGCAGCAAAGCGCAGCGTCCCGCCATAGCGGGCGACGCCGCCCGACGTCAGCACCACATCGGCGACACCGGCGAGCTTGGGCAGGAGCGCCATGGCCATCATGCCCCCGTAGAGCGCGAGGGCGAGGCCGGTGGGATAGGCCGGCCCGGCCTCCGCCGCCGCCAGCGGCAGCAGCGCCAGTAGCGCCGGATGGGCCGGCACGGTCACGAACATCAGGATGGCCCACACGAGCTGGAAGCGGCTCATGGGCTGAAGGCTCGCCGCGAAGCCCGGCACCGCCAGAAGGCGCAGATACTGGAGATTGCCGAGACACCAGCGCAGGTCGCGGCCAACGAAATCGGTGGAGGCGGGCGGGTTCTCCTCATAGCTCTCGCTCTCAATCGGCAGCACGCGCACCTCGTAGCCGGCGCGACGCATGAGCACGGCTTCGACCTGATCGTGGGAGAGCACCGGTCCGCCGAACGGCGGCCCGCCGGGCAGCGTCGGCAGGTGGCAGGCATCGCGGAAGGGGGCGACGCGGATCACCGCATTGTGCCCCCAGAACGGGCCGCAGTCCCCCGCCCACCAACTCGCGCCGAGGGTGTAGCTGCGCATGCCGTGGCGCATGCCGAACTGGAAGATGCGTCCGAACGCGCTCTGGGACGGCAGTCCGACCACGAGGCTTTGCAGGATGCCGAGGCGCGGATAGGCCGCCATCAGGCGCACCATGGAGAGGATGGTGTCCGCTCCCATCAGGCTGTCGGCATCGAGCGGCAGCATGAAGTCGTAGCGATCGCCCGCGTCCATGCAGAAGGCGCGGATGTTGCCGGCCTTGAAGCCGGCATTGTCCGCGCGGCGGCGGTAGAAAATGCGGCCAGGTCCCTCCTGCGCCCGCCACGCCGCAACCAGTGTTTCCTCGGCGGTTGCGATCTCGGGACGGGACGTATCGCTGAGGATGTGGAAATCGAAGGCGGCGCCATGGCCGGAGAGGTCGAGGTCGGCCTTCACCGCCTTGAGCCGCGCCAGCGCCCGCGCCGGGTCCTCGTTCCGGACGGTGAGGAGAATGGCGGTGCGGGCGCTGATCGGCCCCTCAGGCAGAGGCGGCGCGAGGAAGGGCGCCGCCGCCTCGATGCCCCGTCGCCGCCCGTGCAGCAGATAGAGACCCACCGCCGCATTCCAGAAGCCGATGGAGTTCCACGGCGTGATGGCGAGGGCGCAGAGCAGCAGCAGCCCATCCACCAGCGAGAAGCCGTCATGGGCGCCCAGCGTCACCATGCCGGCGAGGACGAAGGCCACCGTCACCAGATTCGCAAGCAGCATGAACAGACGGCGCCGCCGGAGCGTTGAGAGCGGCTGGATCAAGGCCGGCGTCAGCGTGGCCGACGCGGGCGCGGGTTTCTCGGGAAGCGTGGACAGTGGACCGGACCTTGAAGACATGCATAGCTCCCTGGGTGCCGGCGGCCCGCGGCGATGGAACCCCGAGCCTATACGAGAGCCAAAGCATGGCCGTTCAACCTGCGTCAACTTGCCACGCGTCTCCCTTCGCGCGCGCCCTCTGGTACGTCGCGCCCGGCGCGTGCGAGCTGCGCCCCGGCGTGCTCCCGGCCGTGGACGAGGTGACCGCGCAGGTGCGCACCCTCTACAGCGCAGTCAGCCGCGGCACCGAGCGGCTGGTGGCGGCGGGACTCAGCGATCCCGTCCACCGCAAGCGCATGCGCGCGCCGTTGCAGGAGGGCGAATTCCCCTTCCCGGTCAAATACGGCTATTGCGCCGTCGGCGAGGTGGAGGCGGGACCGCCCGAGCTTCTCGGCCGCCGCGTCTTTTCCCTGGGCCCCCACCAGGAGCGGTTCGTGGCGCTCCGCGAGATGCTCGCCCCGGTGCCCGATGCCATACCGGCGCGGCGCGCCACACTCGCCGCCAACATGGAAACGGCCCTCAATGCGGTGTGGGACGGCGGCGCCGGCCCCGGCGACCGCATCGTGGTGGTTGGCGCGGGGCTGGTCGGCCTGCTCGTCGCCTATCTCTGCGGCCGGCTGCCCGGCGCGGAGGTGACGGTGGTGGACACCGACCCCGCCCGCGCCGCCGTCGCCGCGACGTTCGGCGCGCGCTTCCTGCCCGCCGAGCCCGGTCCGGCCGATCTCGATGCCGATCTCGTCTTCCACACCTCGGGCTCCTCCGCCGGCCTCAACATCTGCCTCGCCTGCTGCGGCGACGAGGGCCGGGTGATCGAGATGAGCTGGTACGGCGACCGGCCGGTGGACGTGGCGCTGGGCGGCGGCTTCCACCACAAGCGCCTCGCCATTCTCTCCTCGCAGGTGGGCGCGGTCAGCCCGGCCCGCCGTCCGCGCTGGAGCCGCCGCCGCCGCCTCCTCAAGGCGCTGGACCTCCTCGCCGACGACCGGCTGGACGCGCTCATCACCGAGGAGGTCGCCTTCAATGATCTGCCGGACCGGATGCCGCGTATCCTCGCAGCCGGTGCGGAAGGGATCGCCACCGTCGTCAAATACGGCTGAGGCCGGACCTCCGGACAGAAAGGACATTCGATGTATGCGGTAGAAGTGCGGGACCACATCATGATTGCCCACTCCTTCCGGGGCGACCTGTTCGGCCCGGCGCAGGCGCTGCACGGGGCGACCTTCGTGGTGGATGTGGCCTTCTATCGCGAGGACCTGACCGAGGAGGGCGTGGTGGTGGACATCGCACGCGCCCATGACGCACTGAAGGCCGTGCTCGGACCGCTCAACTACAAGAACCTCGACGAGCTGCCCGCCTTCGCCGGCCGCAACACCACCACCGAGGTGCTCGCCCGCCACGTGTTCGACCATATGGCCGCCGCGGCCCGCTCCGGCGATCTCGGCGCCGGCGGCGACGGCATCGTGCGCATCCGCGTCTCGCTGCACGAATCCCACGTCGCCCGCGCCTGGTACGAGGCCGACATCGGAGCCGCCGCGTGACCGGTCTCGCACGGCCGGCGGTGGCCCTGGTCCATCCCGGCGACATCAATACGACCAGCGGCGGCTATGCCTATGACCGGCGCATCCTCGCCGGGCTCAAAGCGCAGGGCTTCGATGCGATGCCGCTCTCGCTCGAGGGCGGCTTCCCTTTTCCCACGGCCGAAGAAACCGGTGCGGCCCTGGCCGCTCTTGCCACGACACCGGCCGGCACCGTGCTGCTGGCCGATGGCCTCGCCCTCGGCGTCCTGCCGGGCGAGGGCCTGCGGCAGCTCGGACGGCCTGTGGTGGCGCTGGTGCATCATCCCCTTGCGCTAGAGACCGGCCTCTCGGAGGAGGAAGCGACACGCCTGCTGGAGAGCGAGGCGGAAGCGCTCGCCGCCGCCGCCGCCGTGATCGCCATCAGTCCCGAGACGCGGCGGATGCTGGTGGAGCGCTATGGCGTGCCGCCTGAGAAGATCACCCTCGCCCTGCCCGGCACCGCCCCCGCCGACCGCGTGCCGGCGGATGGCCAGATGCCCCGGCTCATCGCGGTGGGATCGCTGACGCCGCGCAAAGGCTATGGCGTGCTGCTCGACGCCCTCGCCGGCCTGAAGGATCTCGACTGGACGCTGACCATCGTCGGCAGCCCGGATCTGGAGCCCGCGACGGCGCGGGAGATCGCCGCGCGCGCGGCCGGGCTGGGGCCACGCATCCGCCTCGCCGGTACGCTCGATGTGGCGGCGCTGGATGCGGCCTATGCTGCCTCCGACGTCTTCGTCCACCCCTCCTTATACGAGGGCTACGGCATGGTGCTGGCGGAGGCGCTGCGGCGCGGCCTGCCCGTGATCTGCACCACCGGCGGCGCGGCGGGCGAGACGGTTCCGGACGGGGCCGGCCTCAAGGTCCCGCCCGGCGACGCGGATGCCCTCGCTGCCGCGCTGCGCGCGGTTCTCGTCGATCCCGCGCGGCGTCGAGCGATGGCCGAGGCCGCCTTCGCCGCTGGCACCGCCTTGCCTGACTGGTCCGACACCGTGGCCGTCATCGGCCGGGTGCTGACCGAGGTCGCCGGGCGATGACCGAGCTTGCGCCCGCGCCCGCCGCCACCTTCTCCGCCGGCTGGCTCGCCTTGCGGGAGCCCGCCGACCACCGTGCCCGCGCGGCGGAGCTGGAGACGAAGCTGGCCGCCCGGCTGGCCCACGTCCCCGAGCAGCGCATCGTGGATCTCGGTGCGGGCTCCGGCTCGAATCTGCGGGCGCTCGCGCCCAAGCTCGGTCCGCGACAGCGCTGGGTATTGGTGGACCACGACGATACTCTGGCTGAAGCTGCCCGCGCCGCCTTCCGCGCGTTCGCGGACGGCTGGCGCGACGATGGCGAAGCGCTCGTGCTCGATCTCGCGGGCAAAGAGGTGACGGTGGAATTCGCCTTGCGCGACATCGCCGCCGACCCTGCCGCGCCGCTGGCCTTCCGGCCCCATCTCGTCACCGCCTCGGCCTTCTACGACCTCGTATCGGCGGACTGGTGCCGGCGCTTCGCGGCAGCGTTCGCCCGTAGCGGCGTAGTGCTCCACGCGGCGCTGACGTGCGACGGCCGGGATGCGTGGTCCCCACCGCAGGCGGCGGATGCGGAAATCGCGGAGGCCTTCCGTGCCCATCAGAGCACCGACAAGGGATTCGGCCCCGCCGCAGGCGCCGATGCCGCCGGCATCCTCGCGGCAGCGCTTGCCGCAGTGGGCTACGTCGTCGAGACGGCGGACAGCCCGTGGCGGCTCGACACCGGCGACCGGCAGCTGATCGCCCAGCTGGCGAAAGGCACCGCCCAGGCGGCGGTGGAGAGCGGGCGCGTCCCGGACGCGGCGGCGGTGGACTGGCATCGGGCGCGGGCAATGGCGCAAACCTGCGTCATCGGCCATGTGGACCTGCTCGCGGTGCCGCGCGGCTGAAAACTCAGCTGCAGTTGGTGACCTGATTGGAGCAGATGCCACGCCACCAGCCGCGCTTGCCGTCGCGGCTCTTCGTCAGCGCCCAGTTGGCCGAGCAGGCATAGAGGCGCTCCAGCGTGCCGTCGATGGGCAAATTGCCGGAGGGGTCGGCCGCGCCGTCGCCGGGCGGGATGTCCTTTGAATCGACGCTCGGTGACTGGTGCAGACGCATCACCGGCATCTGCGTGTTGGCATAGGCGCCGCCGGCCTTGTCCGCGGGAATCCAGCCGGCGCCCTTGTAGGTCTTCGGATAGGAGCGGGGCGGCGGATCATCATAGGGAGCGCCGGGCGGGGTGGCGTTGCGGATGCGGAACCAGCCGTCCTTGTAGCCGGTGATCTCGAACTCCACGTGCCAGCTGTCGTCTTCACCCTGTCCGGACTCGGGCGTATGGCGCGGCGGAGCGAGGGTGCCGACCACCTTCGCCGTCGCCGAGGGCGCGGAGCGCACGGGCAGGCCCTTGCGGCTGCTGTCAAGGGACCAAGCCTTAAGCTGGCAAGGCTCGACGCCCGGCTCCCCCTTCTGCTTCGCGAGGCCTGCGAGAATGTCGGCCTGCTCTTCCGCAAAGGGATCCTCCCCAGCCGGGTCCTGCACGGTACGCGGCCGAACGATGGCGGAGACGACGCGGCGTGCATCGCCCTCCGGCGCCAACGTCACCTCCAGCACCTGCCCGGGCGCGAAGGCGCTGCCTGGCGTTCTGGGATCGTCCGCACCGGCGGGAAAGACCGCGATCAGCGCCGTCTGCCCCAGTTCGCCCGTGCGCAGCACACGGCCGATGACCAGCGTCTTCGGCAGCTGCGCCGTGGCGGCGGTGAGCCACGCCGGGTCGTCCGCACGAGCCTCGCCGGCAAGCGCGCCCACGGCAAGCGCAAAAAGCAGAAAGCGCCTCATTGGGGCGCGATGATCTTCAGGGGGGTCGTGTAAGGCTCGACCCGCAGGCTGTCGTTGCCAAGGATGCTGACGCGCGCGACCGGCGCCTGCTCCAGCGCCCCGTCAGGCCCCTTGCGCACCGCATAGCGCCAGAGCGTCACCTCGCCCTTCCCCTTCAGCGCCTTGCCGATGGCGGTGACATCGCTGCCGCCGAGCGCCGTCACGTCCTGCGGCGAGAGACCGACGACGATCTCGTCCTTCACCGTGACGATCTTGAAGAGCGGCGTCGTCTCCGCGCCCGAGGCCGATCCGGCGAGAGCCAGAAGGCTGCCGGCGACCAGCGACAGGGAGAACAGGCGGCGGGTGGGAAGGGTCATTGCGGCGATCCTCGGGAGGGCGCACGGCGGCGCTCAAGGCCGACATTTCCCGAGGATGCGCGGATTTTCAACCGCCGCGTGCCGAAACGTCAGCAGGGCGGCAAACCGCTACCGCGCGGGCGCGAAAGACCTCATTCCAGCCCGGCGATGGCCCGCGCGAAGTCGCGCGCCGCGAAGGGCTGGAGGTCGTCTTGCCCCTCCCCCACGCCGATGAGATGGATGGGCAGCTTGTGCTTCGCCGCGATGGCCACGAGGATGCCGCCCCGCGCCGTGCCGTCGAGCTTGGTCATGACGAGGCCGGTCACGCCCGCGATGCGCGCGAAGGCCTCCACCTGCGAGAGTGCGTTCTGGCCTACGGTGGCGTCGAGCACGAGAAGCACCGCATGGGGCGCGGTCGGCTCCTGCTTCCGGATGACCCGGACGACCTTTTCCAACTCCGCCATCAGCTCGGCACGGTTCTGCAGCCGGCCGGCGGTGTCGATCATCAGGATGTCGGCGTTCTGTGCGCGGGCCTCGGTGATGGCGTCATGGGCGACGCCCGCCGCATCGGCCCCCTGCTCGCGGGCGATGACGGTAGCGCCGGTGCGCTGGCCCCACACCTTCAGCTGTTCGATGGCGGCAGCGCGGAAGGTGTCGCCGGCGGCGAGCACCACCTTGCGGCCTTCGGCGCGCCACTGGGAGGCGAGCTTGCCAATGGTGGTGGTCTTGCCCGAGCCGTTCACGCCCACCATCAGCAGGATGAAAGGTTTGTGCGCGGTGTCCACCACCAGCGGCGTCGCCACCGGGGCGAGGATGCGCTCCACCTCGGCGGCGATCAGGCTCTTCACCTCGTCGGCCGAGATCATCTTGTCGTGCCGGCCGCGCCCCACCTCCTCGACGATGCGCATGGAGGTCTCCACACCGAGGTCGGCGCGGATCAGCACCTCCTCCAGTTCCTCCAGCGTCGCCGCATCGAGCTTGCGCTTGGACACAAGGTCGGTGATGCCCTGCCCGAGGCTGGAGGCGGTGCGTGCGAGGCCGGAGGCGAGGCGGCTCCAGAAGCCCTTGCGCGGCTCCGGGGCCGGCGCGGCGGAGATGGGTTCGGGAGATGGCGGGGGAAGCTCGGCCGCCGGAGCTTCGGCGGCGATGGCCGGGACCGGTTCCGACGCGGGGGGCTCGACCGGCTCGGGCGCGGCGGTCGGCTCCGCCGCGAAGGCCACCGGCGGCTCGGGTTCGGCCGGCTCAGCCGCAGGTGCTTCCA
>JAYSCE010000077.1:0-11933 GCA_041915035.1 Xanthobacter sp. | reverse complement strand
ATCGAGATCGGCCGCCTCCTCGTCATGAAGGCCGCCTTCGAGCTGGATCGCGGCGGATTCGCGCGCAAGGAAATCTCCATGGCCAAGATCAAGGCCGCCAACACTTTGCACCTCGCCGCCGACACCGCCATCCAGATCAATGGCGCGCGCGGCTATTCCAAGGACACGGTGCTGGAGTGGATCTACCGCTATGCCCGGCAGGCCCGCATCGTGGACGGGGCCGATGCGGTGCACGAGATGGTTCTCAACCGCTTCCTGGAGAAGGAAGGCGAGGGCTTCTGGAACTGGCCGGTGGCGGGAGCGACGGCGTGAGTGCGCCCGCCTCGTCCCTCGGCTTCGACGCCGCCGCGTTGGACGCCTGGCTGAAGGCCCGTGTCCCGGGCCTCTCCGGCACGCCGAGGTTCGATGCCATTTCGGGCGGGCAGTCCAACCCGACCTTCTTCGTCACCTATGACGATCGCGCTTTGGTGCTGCGCAAGCAGCCGCCGGGGGAGCTGCTGCCCTCCGCCCATGCGGTGGATCGCGAATATCGCATCATGCACGCTCTGGCCGAGACCGGCGTGCCCGTGCCGCCCGTGCTCGCCTTGTGCGAGGACAAGTCCGTCATCGGCACCCTCTTCTATGTCATGGAGAAGGTGGACGGCCGCGTCTTCCACGACTGCACCCTGCCGGGCGTGTCCCCGCAGGAGCGCCGGGCCATGTACGAGGCCATGGCGACGACCCTTGCGGCGCTGCACAACGTGGACCCCGCCACGGTGGGGCTGTCCGATTTTGGCCGCCCCGGCAATTACTTCAGCCGCCAGATCGCGCGCTGGACCCGCCAGTGGGAGCTTTCCAAGACCCGTGAGGACGCCAACATCGAGCGCCTCGTCGCCTGGCTACCGGCGCATGTGCCGGCGGACGAGACGAGCCGCATCGCTCATGGCGACTACCGCATTGGCAACCTCATGTTCCACCCCACCCGCCCGGAGGTGGTGGCGGTGCTGGACTGGGAGTTGTCCACCCTCGGCCATCCCTTGGCGGACCTCGCCCATTGCGCCATGGCCTGGGTGTCGCGGCCGGAGGAATATGGCGGCATCGACGGTCTGGATCTCGATGCGCTGGGCATTCCCGCGCGTGCCGATTTCGTCGCGGCCTATCAGGCGGTGGCGACCCACGGGGCGCAGCTCACCGACTTCCACATGGCCTTCGCCTTGTTCCGCTGGTCGGTCATCTTCGAGGGCATTGCCGCGCGCGCCAAGGCTGGCAATGCCGCCGCCGAGGGTGCCGCCGATACCGGCCGCCTCGCCGAAGCCTTCGCCGCGCGGGCGGCGGCGTTCATCTGAGCGGTCAGGCCAGCGCCTTCAGCACGAAGGCGTTGACCTGTGCCACATAGGCCGGCGCTTCGATGCCGCGCTCGCGATATTTGCTGCGCTTCACATACCAATCCTGCAGCAACGGCTTGATGAGCGTCGCCGCGAACAGCGGATCGCCGGCCGCGAACGTGCCGCGCCGCATGCCTTCCGCGATGGCGTCGGCAAGAATGCGCTCGGTGGTGCGCTCGCTCTCCACGGCGCGCCTGCGGGCCTCCGGCGGGAAGGCCTTCGCCTCCATGTAGGCGAAGACGAACCACGGGTGCATGGCCTCGGTGAGGAGAATGTGGCGCTCGATGAGCCAGGCGAGATGCCGGGCCGGGTCCGCGCGCACCGCCTCCGGCGCCGCGGCGAGCGCGCCCTCGGCGGCCTCCGCCACCTCCTCCAGGATCATGAGGAGCAGCGTGTCCTTGCTGTCCAGGTAGGAATAGAGCCCACCCATGCTGAGGCCTGATTCCTCAGCCAGCTGGCGCAGCGTCATGGCGTGGAAGCCATGGCGGTTGGCCAGTGTCAGCGCCGCGCCGAGGATGCGGGCGAGGTTCGCCACCGCCAGATGGGGCTTGCGCACCTTGATGGTGTCGCGGTGCCGGGCAAGGATGCGCACGGCGCTGGCCGCGAGGGCATGGTCCGGCGCATGAGATGTCGCGATCTGCGCGTGCGCCGCCTGTTCCTCGCCCAATCGAGACCCCCGCTAAAGCTGTGCGCAGACTGCGGCCGGGCCGGCGAATGTCAAGCGAGGTGCCGCAGGGGCGGATTTGTCCCATGCCCTTGCATCATGGCCCCGCCTTCGCTTTTCTGCCGGAAAGGGACCGGAGCCCGTCCGCATGAGCCTTCTGCGCGTCTATGCCCGCACCAACAGCCTCCTCGGGCCGGAGGCCCGGCTGGGGGCGCTGCTGGCCGGCTCGAACCTCGCCCTGGCGGTGTCGCAGTTTGCCGAGCCCATCCTGTTCGGTCGTATCATCGATGCGCTGGCGAGCGCGCAGGCCGCCCAGCGCCTGCCGCACACGGACGACCTCGTGCCGCTGCTCGCCGCCTGGGTGTGCTTCGGCCTGTTCAACATCGGCGCCGGGGTGCTGATCTCGCTGCACGCCGACCGGCTGTCCCATCGCCGCCGGCTGGGCGTGCTGACCCAGTATTTCGAGCATGTGCTGCAACTGCCGCTGAGCTTCCACGGGGAGACCCATTCCGGCCGTCTGCTGAAGGTGATGCTGGAGGGCGTCGATGCCCTGTGGGGGCTCTGGCTTTCCTTCTTCCGGGAGGATTGTGCGGCAATCCTCTCCCTCGTCATCCTCGTGCCGGTGGGCATCTACCTCAATTGGCGGCTGGGGCTGGTGCTGATCGTGCTGATGGCGGTGTTCGGCGCCATCACCGCCTATGTCATCCGCCGCACCGAGGCGATGCAGCGGCAGGTGGAGGAATACAATTCCGACCTCGCCGAGCAGACCTCAGACGCGCTGGGCAACGTGGCGGTGATCCAGAGCTACACCCGCACGGAGGCCGAGGTCTCCGGCCTGCGAGATACGGTGAACCGGGTGCTGGCGGTGCAGATCCCCGTGCTGTCGTGGTGGGCGATGGTGTCCATGGCCACCCGGGCCGCGACTACGCTCACCATTCTCGCCATCCTGCTCATCGGCACGTGGCTCTACATGCAGGGCCTCGCCAACATCGGCGATATCGTCACTTACGTGGCCTTCGCCAACATGCTGATCGGCCGGCTGGACCACACCGTGTCCTTCTTCAACCGGCTGATGATGTCGGCGCCGCAGCTCGCCCAGTTCTTCGAGGTGCTGGACACGGTGGGCGCGGTGCGCGACCGGCCGGGGGCAAAGCCCCTGCCGCCGGTCAAGGGCGACGTCACCTTCGACGACGTGTCCTTTTCCTACGATGGCAAGCGCACGGCGGTGGCGGACGTCTCCTTCCACGCCGAACCCGGCCAGACCTTCGCCTTCGTGGGTACGACCGGTGCCGGCAAGTCGACCGCACTCGCCTTGCTGCACCGGGTGTTCGACCCCCAGTCCGGCGCCATCCGTATCGATGGCGAGGACATCCGGGACGTCACCCTCTCCTCCCTGCGGCACGCCATCGGCGTGGTGTTCCAGGAGCCGCTGTTGTTCAACCGCTCCATCGCCGACAATCTCAAGGTGGGCAAGCCCGACGCCACCGAGGCGGAGATGCGCGAGGCGCTGGCCCGCGCGCAGGCGCTGGAACTGGTGGAGCGCAATCCGCTCGGCCTCCAGGCGGTGGTGGGCGAGCGCGGCCGCGCGCTCTCCGGCGGCGAGCGCCAGCGCCTCTCCATCGCCCGGGCGCTGCTGAAGAACCCGCCCATCCTCATCCTTGACGAGGCGACCAGCGCGCTCGATGCCGCCACCGAGGTGAAGGTCCAGGCGGCGCTGGACGAGGTGATGAAGGGTCGCACCACCTTCGTCATCGCCCACCGCCTTGCCACCGTTCGCAATGCCGACCGCATCCTGGTGTTCGAGCACGGCGAGGTGGTGGAGGCTGGAACGTTCGAGGAACTGGTGCGCCTCGGCGGCCGCTTTGCGGCCTTGGCCCGTGCGCAGTTCATGGCCGGTGCCGAAGAGACCCAGCAGCCGGCGCCCGCGGTGATCGTCGAGACATGAGCGCCTTCGGCGACCGAGCATTGCGTACCGTCAAGGACAAGCTGAAGTCTTCATGGTAAAGGTTTCGCGCTTTAAAGGAGTGCGGCCGAATTGTGGCAGACTAGCTTCGGCTTCCACCTGTGCCCTACCGGCAGTCCGCGTGCTTCCGCCTTTTCCGCGCAAGCGAAACCGGTTATGGAAGGACAGTTCCTGCGCGCGATTTCTCAACAGGGAGCGGATCGGTTGGCGCCCACGACATCACGTTTCGCCCTCCGAGCCTCGTTTGTGGGCTGCCTGTTGGCCGCTTTCGGGCCTGTGCTTGCCGCCGGTGCTCCGGCCCGCGCCAACCCGATCCTGCTGGTGGAGGCCGATACCGGCCGGGTGATCGAGCAGAAGGAGGCCGGGCGCCCCTGGCATCCCGCCTCCGTCACCAAGCTGATGACGGTCTATGTGGCGCTCAACGCCGTGCGCAACGGCAGGCTGACCTTCGACACGCCGCTCACCGTCTCACCGGCCGCCGCCGCGCAGCAGCCCTCCAAGATGGGCTTCAAGGTCGGCACCGTCGTAACCCTCGACAATGCCCTGAAGATGGTTCTGGTGAAGTCGGCCAATGACATGGCCTGGCTTGTGGGCGAGGGCGTCGCCGGCTCCATGCCCGCCTTCGTCGCCGAGATGAACGCCACCGCCGCGCACCTCGGCATGACTGGCACCCATTTCGAGAATCCGAACGGCCTGCCGGACCCGGCGCAGGTGACGACCGCCCGCGACCTCGCCATCCTCGCGCGCGCCATCATCTACCATTTCCCCGAGCAGGAAGCCCTGTTCCGCATCCCCGCCATCAAGATCGGCAAGGTGGTGCTGCGCAACTACAACCGCCTGATCGACCGTTACCCCGGCGCGGACGGCATGAAGACCGGCTTCGTCTGCGGCTCCGGCTACAATCTCGTCGCCACTGCCACGCGTGGCAACAAGCGTCTCATCGCCGTCATCCTCGGCGCCCGTTCCGGCACGGCCCGCACCGAGCAGGCGGCGCTGATGTTCGAGAAGGGCTTTCAGTCGTCCTGGTCGGTGTTCGGCGCCGCTGCTCCGCTTTTGTCCGCCATCCCCAACAGCGGCGGGCCGATCTATGACATGCGGGCGGAAGTGTGCGGCGGCAAGCGCGCCGTGACGGCCTCCGAGGCGGACGATGAGCCCGATCCGCAGGCAAGCTCCAGCTTTTCTTTCGCGACGCCCGCACTGCCCAAGTCCGGTGCCGAGCTGCTGCAGACCCTGCCGCCCTCCATGCCGCCCGTTCCGGTCTATGTGGGAACGCGCAATGCGGTGGAGGACTTCGCCACCGCCTACGAACCAGACCCGCCGAAGAAACCCAAGGCCGGCGCCGGGTCGAAGCCGGACAGCAAGTCGGCCTCGACCGCCGACAAGCCCAAGGCGGGTGGTGAAAAGGCGAGCGGGGATGCGGCGAAGAAACCGGCCCAGCCTAAGGGCGCCGTCGCTGCCGGCAGCTCTGCGACGCCGAAGCCCAAGCCGAAGCCGGCCCCCGCGCCCGCCAATCCCGAGGCGGCAGCTCCTGCGCCCAAGCCGGCGACGTAGGTCGCCGGTCCAATAGGCAAGCTTCGGCGACGTAGGTCGCCGGCTCGGTACGGAAGCTTCGGCGACATAAGGCGGCGGTTAGAACCGTCGCGCCGCCCTTGACCCGGCAGACCGTCTCGTAGAGGCAGGGAGGCAATCCATCCCTCCGTCCGGGAGACACCCCATGCCGGGCTCCTCCGACGCTTTCCCCCCGGAAGGCGCCTCTCCGCCAGAAGCCGCGCCCCGCCGCGGGCCGCCCGATCCCATCGCCGTCACCGTGCTCACCGGCTTTCTCGGTGCCGGCAAGACGACGCTGCTCAATGCCCTCCTCGCGGATCCGGCGCTTTCCGACACCGCTGTTCTCATCAACGAGTTCGGCGAGGTCGGGCTGGACCATCTGTTCGTGCGGCCGGTGGAGGAGGGCATCGTGATGCTCTCCTCGGGCTGCTTGTGCTGCACCGTGCGGGGCGATCTGGTCGCCGCGCTGGAAGATCTGCTGCGCGGCCGTGACAATGATCGCCTGCCGCCCTTCTCCCGCGTCGTCATCGAGACCACCGGCCTCGCCGATCCGGCGCCGGTGATCCACACCCTGATGACCCACCCCTATCTCGGCCTGCGCTACCGGCTCGACGGCATCGTCTGCGTGGTGGACGCGGTGAACGGGGATGCCACCCTCGACGCCCACGACGAGGCGGTGAAGCAGGCGGCGGTGGCCGACCGCATCGTCCTCACCAAGACCGATCTCGTGACCAACACCGAAGCCCTCGATGCGCTCAGGGCGCGGCTGCATCGCCTCGCCCCGGCGGCGAAGATCGTCGATGCGGCGGCGGGGGAAGCGACGGCGGACGCCCTGCTCGGCGCCGGTCTGTTCGATGCGAAGACGCGGATCCCGGACGTTGCCCGCTGGCTCGCCGCCGAGGACGTTGCGGCGGCGCAGGCGGAGGTCGATCCCTCGGGTCTCGACCCCAACCGTCACGACAGCCGCATCCGCGCCTTCACGCTCGCCACCGATGCCGCCATTCCGGCCGCAACCCTCGACCTGTTCCTGGAACTGCTGCGGGCGACCCATGGCGCCAGCCTGCTGCGCATGAAGGGCATCGTGAAGCTGGCCGAGGAACCGGAGACGCCCGTGGTGCTTCATGCTGTCCAGCATGTGATGCACCCGCCCGCCCGCCTCGCCGGCTGGCCTGACGACGACCACAGGAGCCGCCTCGTGATGATCGTGCGCGACCTCGACCCCAAAGTGATCGCCCGTTTGTTCAACGCCTTTCTCGGCATCCCGCAGGTGGATATGCCGGACCGCGCCGCGCTCACCGACAATCCGCTGGCACCTCCGGGGATGGCCCGATGAGCGCCCCCGTCCCCACCCCCGAGGCGGTGCTCTCCTTCTGGCAGGCCGCCGGACGCGAGAAGTGGTTCGGCGGCGGCCCGGCCTTCGACGCGGAGGTGCGCGGCGCGCTGCTGCCCGCCTATGAGGCGGCGGCGGAAAGCGCCCTCGACGGCTGGCAGGGCACCGCGCCCGGCGCGCTGGCCCGCATCATCCTGCTCGATCAGGTGCCGCGGAACGTCTTCCGGGGCACGCCGCAGGCGTTCGCCACCGATGCCATGGCTCTGGCGGCGGCGGAGAAGGCGATGGATCGCGGTTTCGACAAGGACCCGTCCATTCCGGACGCGCTGCGCAGCTTCTTCTATCTGCCCTTCATGCACACGGAGGACCGGGCGGCCCAGGCCAGATGCGTGGCGCTCTACAAAGCGCTGGGGCAGGAGGAAGGACTGCGCTACGCGCTCATCCACCAGGAGTGCATCGACCGCTTCGGCCGCTTCCCCCATCGCAACGCTATCCTCGGCCGCGCGACCACGCCGGAAGAGGCGGACTATCTCGCGAACGGTGGCTTCAGCGGCTGAGGCGTGCCGATGCCCCCGCTCCAGCGGCCCGGCCGGTGGCGATGACCGCCTGAAGCAGGTAGCCGCCCGTGGGCGCCTCCCAATCCAGCATCTCGCCGGCGACGAAGACCGGCGGGAGGTGGGGCGGCAGGCCGAGGAGCGAAAAGTCTCCGGCGATGCCCTCCCAGGCGATGCCGCCGGCCGAGGAGATGGCTCGCTCCAGACCGGCATGGCCGGTGACGGTCAGCGGGACCGCCTTGATGAGGCGGGCCAGCGTCGCCGGATCGGATTTGGCCGGGCCGGTCGCCTCGCGGAGGAGCCCCACCGCCACCGGCGCGAGGCCCGCCGCCTTGCGCAGGAAGGTGGAGAGCGAGGCGCTGCCTGGCCCGCCGCCGAGCCGCCGCGCCAGCTCTGCGCCATCGAGGTCCGGCCGAAGATCCACATGCAGCGTCACGGGACCGTCCGCCAGCGCCCGCCGGATCGGCGCGGAAAGGGCGTAGACAGCCCCGCCCTCCAGCCCGGTCGCGCTCACCATGGCCTCGCCCTTGACCGTCACGCCGTTGAAGGTGAGCGCGATGCGCTTCAGCGGCGTGCCGGCGAACTTCTGCCGGAAAATCTCGGACCAGGGGACGTGCACGCCCATATTGGCCGGCACGAAGTCGTTAACCTCCACGCCGAGCGTGCGCAGCGCCGGCACGAAGGCGCCATCCGATCCCAGCCGCGGCCAGGAGGCGCCGCCGAGGGCGAGGATGACGGCATCCGCCTTCACCTCGGCCCGGCCGTCGGGCGTCTCGAACAGCGGGGCCCCGGTGGGGTCGAAGCCCCGCCAGTCGTGGCGGGGATGGAAGGTGGCGCCGTTCGCCGCGAGCCGGCCCAGCCAGGTGCGCAGCAGCGGCGAGGCCTTGAAGCTCCTGGGGAAGACGCGGCCGCTGGAGCCGACGAACGTCTCCTCTCCCAGCCCCGCCGCCCAGTCGCGCAGCGCCTGCGGCGGGAAGGCATTGAGCGCGGGGGCCAGGCGCTCCGCGGCCGTGCCATAGCGGGCGCGGAAGGCGGCAGCCGGTTCGGAATGGGTGAGGTTCAGCCCGCCGCGCCCCGCCATCAGGAACTTCCGCGCGGCGGACGGCATGCGGTCATAGAGCGCCACCCGCAGACCGGCCGCCGACAGTACCTCCGCGGCCGCGAGCCCGGCCGGGCCGGCGCCGACGATGGCGATGAAGGGGGGAGGCTGGGTCACGATCTGATCCGGTTTTGGGGGCGACCGGGTGTAAGCACGACCGCGCCCCGGACGCCAGCATTCTCGGCTCTGCGGCCCGCAAAGCCGTGGACGGCGGGGATTTGCCGCCCCGCCCATCGACGTGCGGGCGCGCGATGCTATGTATGGGTCAGGCCAGCGACGGCCCCGAAGGCAGCCAGATGAGCGACGAGCAGCACACCGACGACCAGCAGGACGGACCGGGCTTCGACCTCGGCCTGCCCGAAGCTGCGCCGCCGGCTGCCGCCCCGACACCCGCCCAGACAGCGGCCGCCGAGGCCTCTCCGGGCGCCTACCGCGTGCTGGCGCGCAAATACCGGCCGCAGAATTTCGCGGACCTGATCGGCCAGGAGGCCATGGTCCGCACCCTGCGCAACGCCTTCTCCTCGGGGCGGATCGCGCAAGCCTATATCCTTACCGGCGTGCGAGGCGTGGGCAAGACCACCACCGCCCGCATCCTCGCACGCGCCCTGAACTACGAGCCGGCAGACGGCGCCCCCGGCGGCCCGAGCCTCGATCTCGCGGTGATGGGCAAGCACTGCCGCGACATCATCGAATCCCGCCATGTGGACGTGATGGAGATGGACGCCGCGTCCAACACCTCCATCAACGACATCCGCGAGATCATCGAGAGCGCCCGCTACCGCCCGGTGATGGCGCGCTACAAGGTCTACATCATCGACGAAGTGCACATGCTCTCCACGGCGGCCTTCAACGGGCTGCTGAAGACGCTGGAAGAGCCGCCGGAGCATGTGAAGTTCATCTTCGCCACCACCGAGATCCGCAAGGTGCCGGTCACCGTGCTGTCCCGCTGCCAGCGCTTCGACCTCAGGCGGGTGGAGGCAGGCACGCTTGCCGCGCACCTCTCGGGCATATGCGCGCGCGAGGGCGTAACCATCGAGCCTGAGGCGCTGTCCATCGTCGCGCGCGCGGCCGAGGGCTCGGTGCGCGATAGTCTTTCGCTGCTGGACCAGGCCATCGCCCATGGCGGCGGCACGGTGAGCGCGGAGGAGGTGCGACGCCTCCTCGGCCTTGCCGACAAGGGTCGGGTGATCGACCTGTTCGAGGCGCTGATGAAGGGCGAGATGGCCCGAGCGTTGGCGGAATTCCGCGACCAGTATGATTCGGGCGCCGACCCCGCCGTCATCCTCACCGATCTCGCCGATTTCACCCATCTCGTCACCCGCCTGAAGATCGTGCCCGACGCAGCGGACGACGCGGCGCTGGTGGAAGCCGAGCGCGTGCGCGGGTCCGAGATGGCGCGGGGGCTCTCCATGCGGGTGCTGGCCCGCGCGTGGCAGATGCTCTCCAAGGGCATCGGCGAGGTGCAGCAGGCGCCGAAGCCCGCCCAGGCGGCGGAGATGGTGCTGGTGCGACTCGGCTATGCCGCCGACCTGCCGACCCCGGACGAGGCGCTGCGGCGGCTAAAGGATCAGCCGGCCCCCGCGCCCGCTGCTCCGTCCCTGCCCTCCGGCGGTGGCGGCGGCGGCGGTGGCCCGCGCCTCTCCCTCGCGCCCCGTCCGGCGGAAGCCCGGCCGCAGCCCCGCGCGGAGATCCGCACCGATGCCCGCGCAGCGCTACCGGCGGAAGGTCCGCGCCTCGGCAGCCTTGCCGATGTGGCGGCCCTTGCTGCGGCGCGTCGCGACCTCGCCCTGAAGCACGGCATCGAGACGCAACTGCGCCCGGTGCATGTTGAGGACGGGCGCATCGAGGTGGCGCTGGTTCCCGGCGCGCCGGGACCCCTCATTCAGGATCTGTCCCGCAAGCTCAACGACTGGACCGGCCGGCGCTGGATGGTCTCGGTCTCCTCCCAGTCCGGCGGACCGACGCTGGCGGAGGAGAATGCGGCGGTGAAGGCCGAGCGGGAGGAGGGCATCAAGGCCCATCCTCTGGTGGCCGCCGTGCTCGCCCGCTTCCCCGGCGCCGAGGTGGTGGACGTGCGCACCCGCGAGGAGCCCCCCGCCGATGAGGGGCTCGCACCCTCCGAGGAGGATTACCTCGCCGGACCGGGCGCCGACGATGAGATCGAATTCTAGACAGGGATGACAGTACCATGCGCGACCTCATGGGCATGATGAAGCAGGCCAAGGAGCTTCAGGACCGCATGCAGCAGATGCAGGCGGAGCTGGAGACCGTCGAGGTGGAAGGCAGCTCCGGCGGCGGCCTCGTCTCCGTGCGCGTCACGGCCAAGGGCGAATGCAAGGCAGTGCGCATCGACCCGTCGCTGGTGAAGCCGGATGAGGTGGAAATCCTCGAAGATCTCATCGTGGCCGCCCTGGCCGATGCACGCGGCAAGGCCGAGCGGGTGATGCAGGAGAAGATGCAGTCGCTGACGGGTGGGCTGGCCCTGCCGCCGGGCCTGAAGCTGTTCTGAGCGGCTTCAGCGCTCCCAGTTCATGCCGGCGAGGCGCGGGTCGGCGGAAAACGCCCCCCGCCCAAAGGAGAGCCGCTGGCGCGGCGCCTCGCACACGGCTGAGACACCCGTGCGGCCAAGCAGCATGTGCCATGTGCGGCGCTCCACCGGAGCCGGGGCGGCAAACGCCGCGCAGGCGAGCACGGCGAGGTTGGCGCCCACATCCGGATCGCGCACGGAGCGGTAGCGGATGATCTCCACCGCCGTCGCGCGCGCCGCATCGGCGAGATGCTGGCAGGGCGCGTAGTCGGTGGGATGGGTCCAGGCCGAGCCGTCGCGGGAGAGCGGTTCAGCAGTCAGGTCGAGGTGGCGCTCCGTCCGCACCTCGGCGGCGAAGGCGGTGAACTGGCCGGCACTGCGCGGCCATGGCGTCCCCGGCGATTCCGCGAAGAACAGCAGGCGGTAGAAAGCCAGCTCCGCCAGCGCGGTCTCCGGCCGCTCCGCCGCATAATAGACGCCGGCCGTCCGCCCTGCGCGGCGGAAGCGCGAGCCGCGAGGGTAGGGCGGCTCGTAGCGGAAGGGCGTGAACAGCAGATAGTCGAGATGCCGGCACTCCGGCGGGAGCGGTGGCTTGGTGGCTTCGATGAGGTCTTCGAGCAATTTCTGCTCGTCGGTATCGTCCACCAGCTTGAGCGTGGACGTGAGGTGCTGGGCCTCCACCAGCCGCCAGCAGCGGCCGGCATAGGGCCGCGCCTCAGACGACAGCGCGTCGGGCGTCCAGATAGGCGATGACATCCATCAATCCCGGAATGGTCCTGATCTTGTCGATGGGTGCGGCGTCGAGGGCGGTGTTGGGGTTCGCGAGCCACGCACGGGCGATGCGCTGGTCCCCTCCGGCGATGGCATCCAGCGAGCGGATCAGG
>JAYSCE010000076.1:8850-12004 GCA_041915035.1 Xanthobacter sp. | reverse complement strand
AACTGCTCCCGATCGGGGCTGTTGCCGCCGCAAAGTCGCGCTTCCGCCTCCAGTCTGGCTTGTCTAACCTTGGCGGGACACGCGATCCGCTCTCGGCCATGGGGCCGATCCCACCGCTGACTCTATCCCTGGGCTGTCGCCCGCAGGACCTGGTGCCCTAAATGTCGATCCTTGCGAGCCTGCATCACGTCACGAGCTACACCTACGACCACCCGGTCTCCATGGGGCCACAGGTCATCCGGCTGCGGCCGGCGCCGCACAGCCGCACCGACATCCCGGCCTATTCGCTGAAGATCTCGCCGGCCGACCACTTCATCAACTGGCAGCAGGATCCGTTCGGCAACTGGCTGGCCCGCATCGTGTTTCCCGAGCGGGTGTCGGAGTTCAAGGTCGAGGTGGACCTCCTCGCCAAGCTCGACGTCATCAATCCCTTCGACTTCTTCGTCGAGGAATATGCCGAGAACTTCCCCTTCGAATACGCGCCCGCGCTGAAGGCGGAGCTGGCGCCGTACCTCGAGCTGGAGGATGAGGGCGCCCTGTTCGCCGACTATCTCGCCTCCATTCCGCGCGAAAAGACCCGCATCGTCGACTTCCTGGTCCACCTCAACCAGCGCCTGCAGAGCGAAGTCGGCTATGTGATCCGCATGGAGCCGGGCGTGCAGACGCCCGACGAGACGCTGACCCGCAAGCTCGGCTCCTGCCGTGACACGGGCTGGCTGCTGGTGCAGCTGCTGCGTCACCTCGGCCTCGCCGCCCGCTTCGTCTCGGGCTACCTGATCCAGCTGAAACCCGACGTGGCGGCACTCGACGGCCCCTCGGGTACGGACGTGGACTTCACGGACCTGCACGCCTGGTGCGAGGTGTTCGTGCCCGGCGCCGGCTGGATCGGCCTCGATCCCACCTCGGGCCTCCTGTGCGGCGAGGGCCACATCCCGCTGGCGGCCACCCCGCACTACAGCTCGGCCGCACCCATCACCGGCTATGTGAACGAAAAGGCCGAGGTCGAGTTCGGCTTCGACATGCAGGTGGTCCGCGTCGCCGAGGCGCCGCGCGTCACGCTGCCCTTCTCGGACGAGACCTGGGCGGCCCTCGATACGCTCGGCCACAAGGTGGACGAGGACCTCAAGGCCGGCGACGTGCGCCTGACCATGGGGGGCGAGCCCACCTTCGTCTCCATCGACGACTACCAGTCGCCCGAATGGAACACCGAGGCGCTCGGCCCGCACAAGCGCGAGCGCGCCGATGACCTGATCCGGCGCCTGCGCCGCCGCTTCGAGACCGAGGGCGTGCTGCATTACGGCCAGGGCAAGTGGTATCCCGGCGAGACGCTGCCGCGCTGGTCCTTCGACCTGTTCTGGCGCAAGGACGGCCAGCCCATCTGGCAGCGCGAGGACCTGATCGCCGACGAGAAGGTGAATTACGGCGTCACGCCGGCAGATGCCGAGCGCTTCTGCAAGGCGGTCGCCGAGAAGCTGGCCGTGGGCAGTCAGTTCGTCCAGCAGGCGTTCGAGGACAACATCTATTACATGTGGAAGGAGCAGAACCTTCCCGAGAACATCGCCCCCGGCGATCCGCGCATGGCGGACGAGGTGCAGCGTCGGATGCTGGCGCGCACCTTCAACCAGGGCCTCGGCACCGCCACCGGCTCCGTGCTGCCGCTGCGCCGTGTGTGGACGCCGACCGGCCCGGCGTGGCGCTCGGAGGAATGGACCTTCCGCCGCCAGTTCCTGTTCCTGATCCCCGGCGAGAGCCCCATGGGCTACCGCTTGCCGCTGGAATCGCTGCATTATCTGGCGCCCACGCGCTATCCCTACATCGTCGAGGCCGACCCGTTCGAGCCGCGCGACCCGCTGCCGGACGCCGCGGATTTCGCCGCCCGCTACGCCGCGGGGCAGGGTGGTGCCGGGGCGGGCACCGATGGCCATGATGCCGGCACGCCCGGCGGCCCGGGCGGGATGCCGCGCCATTCCATCGCCCCGCGCACCGAGGCCTATGGCGTCGGCGAGAGGGCGCAGGAGCTGGCGCGCGAATATCTCGCCAAGTACGACACCCAGATATTCACCGCCGACACCCGTACCGCGCTCTGCGTCGAGCCGCGCAACGGCCGCCTGTGCGTGTTCCTGCCGCCGGTGGAAATCCTCGAGGACTACCTCGACCTCATCGCCGCCCTCGAGCAGGTGGCGATCGAGCTGAACACGCCCATCCACATGGAGGGCTATCCGCCGCCCTTCGACTATCGTCTCAACCTCATCCGCATCGCGCCAGATCCGGGCGTGCTGGAGGTGAACGTCCATCCGTCCGACACCTGGGCCGGCTGCGTGGAGATCACCCGCATCCTCTACGAGGAGGCGCGGCTCGCCCGCCTCGGCACCGAGAAGTTCATGGTGGACGGTCGCCATACCGGCACCGGCGGCGGCAATCACGTGGTGGTGGGTGGCGCCACCCCCGCCGACAGCCCGTTCCTGCGCCGGCCGGACGTGCTCAAGAGCCTGCTGCTCTACTGGCAGCGGCATCCCTGCATGTCCTATTTCTTCTCCGGCCTGTTCATCGGCCCGACTTCCCAGCATCCGCGGGTGGACGAGGCGCGGCACGACAGCCTCTATGAGCTGGAGATCGCCTTCTCCAAGTTCCCGCTGCCCGGCAAGGGCGAGCAGCCGGCCCCCTGGCTGGTGGACCGGCTGCTGCGCAACCTGCGGGTGGATGTCACCGGCAACACCCACCGCACCGAAATCTCCATCGACACGCTCTATTCGCCGGATGGCCCCACCGGCCGGCTGGGCCTCGTGGAGTTCCGCTGCTTCGAGATGCCGCCGGACTGGCGCATGAGCCTTGCCCAGCAGCTCATGCTCCGGGCGCTCATCGCGCGGCTGTGGAACAAGCCGGTGCATGGCCACTGCACCCGCTGGGGCACCATCCTCAATGACCGCTTCATGCTGCCGCATTACGTCTGGCAGGACTTCCTCGACGTGGTGGAAGACCTCTCCGACGCCGGCTACCAGATCGATCCCGAGTGGTTCCGCGCCCAGTTCGAGTTCCGCTTCCCCGCCTTCGGCAAGGTCCAGCAGGCGGGCGTGGACATCGAGGTGCGCCAAGCGCTGGAATGCTGGCACGTGCTCGGCGAGGAAGGCGTGGTGGGCGGCACGGCCCGCTATGT
>JAYSCE010000076.1:6126-8840 GCA_041915035.1 Xanthobacter sp. | reverse complement strand
GTGGACTCCTCCGTGGAGCGCCTGCAGGTGAAGGTGGAGGGCTTCAACCCCTCGCGCCATATCCTCACCTGCAATGGCCGCAAGGTGCCGCTGGCCCCCACCGGCCGCAACGGGACCTATGTCGCGGGCGTGCGTTACAAGGCGTGGCAGCCGTGGTCGGGCCTGCACCCGACCATCCCGGTGCATACGCCGCTCACCTTCGACCTCGTGGACACCTGGAGCGAGCGCTCCCGGGGCGGGTGCATCTATTACGTCTCCCATCCGGGCGGACGGAACTACGACACCTTCCCGGTGAATTCCTACGAGGCGGAGGCCCGGCGCCTCGCCCGCTTCCAGACTTTCGGCCACACCCCCGGCACCCTCGACGTGGTGCTGGAGACGGCGCCGGACGAGTTCCCGACCACCCTCGACCTGCGGCGCCCTGCCAGCGCCTGAGATCGCCGGGCCACGCCCCGATCGCCTGCCGCGGGCTTGGTCCGCGGCGGGTGCAGCCTGGAAGCCCTCCGAAGAGGGGTGCATCTGGCGCTGTCGCGGGCATAATGGAGAACCCGGTCCCACCGGGCACAGGATGTTGACGCGCGGGCAGGGGTGCCCGCGGAAGGGGTGATCGTGTCGGGGGCGGAGCAGCGGAGCGAGGCATTCGAGCGGGCCGCGGCGGAAAGCCTGATCGGCGGCTACCGCACCCTGCCGGCCACCCGCGACGAGATGATGGATGCCGACGGCCAGCCGCGCCGCCACTGGCAGCCCTTCCTTGCCGCGCTCGCGGAACTCGGCTCCGAGGAATTGCGCCGCCGCTTCTCCGCGGCCGACCGCTACCTGAGGGACAGCGGCGTCTTCTACCGCGTCTATGACGATGCCGGCGGGGGCGAGCGGCCGTGGTCGCTCAGCCACATGCCGCTCATCATCGGCAATTCGGACTGGGAAACCCTCTCGCAGGGCCTCATCGAGCGCGCCGAGCTGCTGGAAGCGGTGCTTCAGGATCTCTATGGCGACGGCCATCTGGTGTCGGACGGCGACTTGCCGGCGGCGGCGGTGGCCGGCAGTCCGGAATTCCTGCGGCCGCTGGTGGGCGTGCGGCCCGAGGGCGGGCGCTTCCTGCGCGTCTATGCCGCCGACGTGGGCCGCGGCCCGGACGGGCGCTGGTGGGTGCTGGCCGACCGCACCCAGGCGCCCTCCGGCGCCGGCTATGCGCTGGAGAACCGCCTCGCCTCGACGCGCGCCCTGCCGGACGTCTCGCGCAACCTGAACATGAAGCGCGTCGCCGGCTTCTTCCAGGCCCTGCGCACCTCGCTGATGAAGCTCGATCGGACGGGCGAAGGCCGCATCGGCCTCCTCACCCCCGGCCCGCTGAACGAGACCTATTTCGAGCACGCTTTGCTCGCCCGCTATCTCGGCTTCCTGCTGGTGGAGGGCGAGGACCTGACCGTGCGGGGCGATACCCTGCATGTGCGCACGGTGGCGGGCCTCAGGCGCATCGACGTGCTGCTGCGCCGCCTCGATTCCGATTTCGCCGACCCGCTCGAGCTGAACGCCGGCTCGCGCCTCGGCGTGCCGGGCCTCGTCCAGTCGGTGCGCATGGGCGGCGTGGCCATGGCCAATGCTCTCGGCACCGGAATCATCGAGGCGCCGGCGCTGCTCGCCTTCCTGCCGCGCATCGCCACCCGCCTCACCGGGCGGCCGCTCAGCCTGCCGCATGTCGCCACCTGGTGGTGCGGACAGCCGGCCGAGCGGGCGCAGGTGATGGAGCATCTGGACGAACTCGTCATCTCCTCCGCCTTCGGCCGGGTGCTTCCGGGCCTGCCGGACGGCGGCTCTGTGCTCGGGGCGGACCTCACGCAGGCCGACCGGCGGCGTCTGTCCACGCTGCTCGCCCGGCGCGGGGCGGACGTGGTGGGCCAGGACATCGCCCGTCTCTCCACCACGCCGGTGTGGACCGGGGAGAAGCTGACCCCCCGCCCGTTCATGCTGCGGGTGTTCCTCACCGCGACGGAAAAGGGCTGGTCGGTGATGCCGGGCGGCTTCTGCCGCATCTCGTCCGCCGCCGATGCCCGCGCCGTCTCCATGCAGAAGGGCGACCGCTCGGCGGATGTCTGGGTGCTGGCGGATGGCGAGGTGGCCGATACCACGCTTCTGCCGAGCCCGGACAATGTGAAGGTCCGCCGCTCCTCCGGCACCCTGCCCAGCCGCGCCGCCGACAATCTGTTCTGGCTCGGCCGCTATGTGGAGCGGGCGGAGGCGACGCTGCGCCTGTCCCGCGTGCTGGTCGGCCGCCTTGCCGAGAGCGGCGACACCGGCACCAGCCCGCTGGTGTCGCGCCTGCTCGGCTTGCTCGGGGCCTGGGGTGCCATGCCGCGCGACCTCGCCCGGGCGACGCCGGCCCGTTATGCGGTGGCCGTGCTCACCCGGCGCGACCTGCCCGGCGCCCTGCCGCAATTGGTGCAGGCGGCGCGCGCGGCCGCCTCCGTGATCCGCGACCGCTTCTCGCCCGATGCGTGGCGCGCGCTGGTGGACCTCGAAACTTGCGTGTCCCAGCCGGTGCCCACCGCTCCGTCCGAGGCCGACGCGGCGGAACGGGCGGACGCGGCGCTGCGCATCATCGCCGCCTTCTCGGGCCTCGCTTCGGAGAACATGAACCGCCTCACCGGCTGGCGCTTCCTGGAGATCGGCCGGCGCACGGAGCGCGCCATCGGCACGCTGCGCTTCGCCCGCACCTT
>JAYSCE010000076.1:4182-6116 GCA_041915035.1 Xanthobacter sp. | reverse complement strand
CTTCGGCGAGCTTGGCGCGCCACAGGGCTCGCTCGATGCGCTGCTGCAGGTGGCGGACAGCCTCATCACCTACCGCACGCGCTATGTGATGATGGAGGCGCGCGGGCCGGTGCTCGACCTCGTGCTGCTCGATCCGGACAATCCGCGCTCGGTGGCCTTCCAGGTGCATCGCATGGCGAGCCATCTGAAGGTCCTCCCCGGCCGCGACCAGGATGCGCCGCCGCCGCTCTGGGAGCGCATCGTCGCCCGCATGCAGGCCGAGCTTGCCGCCAGCACGGCGGAGAGCTTTGAGCCGCAATGGTTCGATGCCATGGAGAAGATGCTGATGCAGCTCTCCGACGAGGTGTCGTCGCATTACTTCCTGCAGGGGCACTCGCCCGAGATGACGCTCACCTTCGGCATGTAGAGCGAAAGCAACGAATACAGCCCGCGCGGCGCCTGAGCGAAAGCAACGTCAAATGCTCTACGATATTCGCCAGACCACCACCTACAGCTACCAGGTTCCGGTGCGCGTGGTGCGGCAGGTGCTGCGCATGACGCCGGTGGATCGCTTCGGCCACCAGCACGTCATCGCCCACATCCTCGATGTGGACCCCGAGCCGGCGGAACTGGAGCAGGGCACCGATTTCTTCGGCAACGGGCTGACCTGGCTCACCATCGACCAGCCCCACGGGCATCTCGCCATCACCACCCGCAGCCGGGTGGACGTAAGCGCCACGCCTTTGCCGGACCCGGCGACGACCCCGCTCGTGGACGAGGTGCGCGCCGCCGCGCTGGAGGAGGCGGACCTCGGGCCGGACGCGGCCGTGCATGGCCTGTTTCCCAGCCGGGCGGTGCCCATCGATGCCGAGATCACCGACTGGACGGCGACCAGCTTCCGCGGCGACCGCCCGGTGTTGGAGGCGGCGCTGGAGCTGATGCACCGGGTACATGACGAATTTACCTACGAGCCGGGCGCCACCATCGTAACCACCTCGCCGCGCGAGGCGTTCACGGCGAAGGCGGGCGTATGCCAGGACTTCGCGCAGGTGATGATCGCCGGCCTGCGCGGCCTCGGCCTGCCGGCGCGCTACGTCTCCGGCTATCTGCGCACCATCCCGCCCGAGGGCCAGCCGCGGCTGGAGGGGGCCGATGCCACCCATGCCTGGGCGGAGGTGTGGTGCGGCCCGGCCTTCGGCTGGATCGGGCTCGACCCCACCAACGCCATCCCGGCCGGGGACGACCACATCATCCTCGCCGTCGGCCGCGACTATGCGGACGTTTCGCCGGTGGACGGGGTGATCGTTTCCTCCGGCGACCACATCCTCGCCGTGGGCGTGGACGTGGTGCCGGTGCAGGGGCGCTAGGGTCGCTTCAGCGGCCTTTCCCCATCACGAGGTCCGGGAAGCCGGTGGCGATCTGCGGGAACAGGCAGAGCAGGATCACCGCCAGCAGCATCAGGAGCACGAAGGGCACCGTGCCCCAGATCACGTCCTTCAAAGGGATGTCGGGCGCGATGTTCTTGATGACGAAGATGTTGAGCCCCACCGGCGGGTGGATCAGCCCCATCTCCATCACGATGGTCATCACCACGCCGAACCAGATCAGATCGAAGCCGGCCGCCTTCAGCGGCGGCAGGATGATGGGCGCCGTCATCAGGATGATGGACACCGGCGGCAGGAAGAAGCCCAGCACCACCACCAGCACCAGGATGGTGGCCAGCAGCAGCCATTTGGACAGGTTGAGCGCCACGATCGCCTGCGCCGCCGCCTGGCTGATGTGCAGATAGCTCATGACGTAGGAGTAGAGCAGGGACATGCCGATGATCATCATCAGCATGGTGGATTCGCGGATCGTCGAGGTGAGGATGGGGGAGAGGTCCTTCGGCGTCCACACGCCGTAGATGAGCGCGATGAGCGCCAGCGCCAGCACGCCGCCGAGGCCTGCCGTCTCGG
>JAYSCE010000076.1:0-4172 GCA_041915035.1 Xanthobacter sp. | reverse complement strand
CGCCGGTGAGCAGCACCACGAAGGGCAGCACACGGGGGAGGGCGGCGAAGCGGTCGCGCAGGGTGAGGTTTTCCTCATGCAGCAGGGCCGAGCGCGCGCCGGTCTCCGCATAGGCCGCCTTGGCCGCCGCATATTCCTGCCGGAAGCGCACCATTGCGTAGCCGGCGAACAGCATCACCAGCAGCAGTCCCGGCCCGAGGCCCGCGAGGAACAGGCGTCCCAGCGACTGCTCCGCCGCCACCGCATAGAGGATCATGGTGATGGAGGGCGGCAGCAGGATGCCGAGCGTGCCGCCAGCGGCGATCAGGCCGGCGGCGAAGGCGCCGGAATAGCCGCGCTTGCGCATCTCCGGAATGCCGGCCGAGCCGATGGCCGAGCAGGTGGCGGGCGACGAGCCGGCCATGGCGGCGAACAGGGCGCAGGCGAACACGTTGGCGATGCCGAGCCCGCCCGGGATCTTGTGCATCCAGGCATGCAGCGCCGAATAGAGATCCTGCCCCGCCCGTGACTTGCCGATGGCCGCCCCCTTCAGGATGAAGAGCGGGATCGATAGCAGGGTGATGGAGGCCATCTCCTCATAGACGTTCTGCGTCACCGTATCGAGGGAGGCGGCCGGCATGAAGCCGACCATGAACAGCACCGCCACCGCCCCCAGCGCGAACGCGATGGGCATGCCGAGGAACATGGTGCCGAGGGTGGCCCCGCCATAGAGGAGGCCGACGAGGGCTGTGCTCATCGCTCCACCCTTTCCAGAAGTCCGGCGAGAACCTGAATGAGGATCTGCAGCGAGAGGAGGCCCATGCCGGCGGTCATCACGCCATAAGGGATTGAAAGGGGCGGGGCCCAGGTGGAGGAGGTCACCTGTCCGTCCACCCACGCTTCGTGCCACAGGGTGAAGGACTTCCAGGTGAAGAAGGCGCAGAAGGCGAAGCTCAGCACGTCCACCACGAACTGCCGCACCCGGTTGGCGGCGGGCGGCAGCATGTGGGCCAGGGCATCGATGGCCACGTGCCCGCGCTGGCTCTGCACGAAGGCGGCGGTCATGAAGGTGACGCCCACCAGCAGGAACACCGAGGCCTCGTCCTGCCAGTAGGTCGGCGCGCGGAAGAAGAAGCGCGAGACCACGCTGTAGGAGAGGATGAGGCTCGCCGCCACGAGAGCGATCGAGCCGAGGGCGAGGATGAGGCGGTTGGCCCGCCTGAGCAGCCCGTGCGCCGCCGCCAGCAGGGGAGGGGCGTGCGCCGCCTCCGCCCGCGCGTCCGCGCCGTGGCCGAGATCGAGCCCGTGGCTCATGCCGGCACCTCCTGCGCGAGCTTCATCAGGTTGGCGCAGCCGGCGGACTTGGCGGAATAGTCCTTCCACGCGGTGTCACGGGCGATGGCGCGCCACTTCTCCACCGTCGCGGCGTCGAGATCGTGGATCTTGGCGCCGGCCTTGGCGAAGACTTCGGCAACCTTGGTGTCGTCCGCCATGGCGCCGGCCTTGCCGAAGGCCTCCATCTCCAGCCCGACGGCGGTGAGCACGTCCTGCTGCGCCTTGGGCAGCTTGTCGAACACGGCCTTGGAGATGAGCAGCGGCTCCAGCATGAACCAGTAGGACTTGCCGCGGCCGGTGGTGAGCTGCTTCGCCAGCTCTTCCAGCCGGAAGGAGATGAGCGAGGTGGACGAGGTGATGCCGGCGTCGCACGCGCCGGTCTGCATGGCGACGTAAAGCTCGTTCGACGGCAGCGAGAGCACGGCCGCGCCGGCGGCCTGCAGCACCATGTCCATCTCGCGCGAGCCGCCGCGGATCTTCATGCCCTTGGCATCCTCGGGCGCAATCAGCGGCTTCTCGCGGCTGGCGACGCCGCCCGCCTGCCAGACCCAGGTGAGGATCTTGACGCCCTTGCCTTCGAGATACTCCGAGAAGGCCTGCCCCACCGGCTTGGTGCGCCAGGCGAGGCCCTGGTCGTAGGAGGAGACGAGGCCCGGCATGAGGCCGATGTTGCACTCCGGCGCTTCGCCGCCCGCGTAGGAGATGGGATAGAGCGAGAGGTCGAGCGCGCCCTTGCGCAGGGCAGAGAACTGAGCGTTCGTCTTCATCAGCGACGAGCCGGGATAGATCTCGAAGGCAACTTCGCCGTTGGTGCGCTTCGTCACCTCCTCGGCGAAGCGGCGCACGAGGCGGTCGCGGAAATCACCCTCGTCGCCGGAAGAGGAGGGGAACTGGTGGGAGATCTTGAGGGTCGTCGCGGCGTGGGCGGGGCCGGCGAAGCGCAGCACGGCGGGTGCGGCCAGCGCACCGGCCAGCACGAGGCGGCGGGAGACCGGGCGATGGATGAGGGAATGGTCTTTGGACATGGGTTTCCTCCCTTGGCCCGGTGGGGGCGGGCCGTTGGCGTTTCTTCCGTTTCAATGCGCCGGCCCCGGTTGATCCGGGGTCCGGTAGGTCGATTTCGTATTTCTTGGCGGGGACTGGCTGACGGCTGATTGGCGTTGCCGGCGGCGCGGTCCCCTTTGTCAGGCGACGTTACGATAGATGTCCTTATAGATGTCCCGAAGGATATTCTTCTGCACCTTGCCCATGGTGTTGCGCGGCAACTCCGTAACGAAGAAGACGCGCTTCGGCTGCTTGAACTTGGCAAGACGATTTTCGAGGGCGTGATGCACGGCATCTTCCGTCAGGGTCGCGTCCTTCTGGGTGACGATGACGGCGGTGACGCCCTCGCCGAAATCCGGATGCGGAACGCCGATGACCGCGCTTTCGACGACGCCAGGGATGGCGTCGATCTCGCCTTCCACTTCCTTGGGATAGACGTTGAAGCCGCCGGTGATGACGAGATCCTTGCCGCGCCCGACGATGTGGACGTACCCCTTTTCGTCGATCTTGCCGAGGTCGCCGGTGATGAAGAAGCCGTCGCGGAACTCCGTCGCCGTCTTCTCCGGCATCCGCCAGTAGCCCTTGAACACGTTCGGCCCCTGGACCTCGATCATGCCAATCTCGCCGGTGGGCAGCACCGCGCCGGTCTCGGGATCGGTGACGCGCACGCTGATGCCGGGCAGGGGATAGCCCACCGTGCCGGCGATGCGCGCGCCGTCATAGGGGTTGGAGGTGTTCATGCCGGTCTCGGTCATGCCGTAGCGCTCAAGGATGGCGTGGCCGGTCCGCTCCTCGAAGGCGCGATGGGTCTCGGCGAGCAGCGGCGCGGAGCCGGAGACGAATAGGCGCATGCCCTTCGTCGCCTCCCGCGTGAGGCCGGGCTGGTCGAGGAGGCGGGTGTAGAAGGTGGGCACGCCCATGAGCGTCGTCACCTTGCCCGCCGACATCAGCGCGATGGCCTCCTTCGGATCGAATTTGGAGCGGAACTCCATGCTCGCGCCGGCCAGAAGGATGATGTTGGAGGCGACGAAGAGGCCGTGGGTGTGGAAGATGGGCAGTGCGTGCAGCAGCACGTCGTCCGCCGTGAAGCGCCAGTACTCCTTCAGCGTCTGCGCATTGGAGAGCAGGTTGGCGTGGGAGAGCATGGCGCCCTTCGCGCGGCCCGTGGTGCCTGAGGTGTAGAGAATGCCGCCAAGGTCTTCCGGCCCGCGCGCCACGTCCTCGAACGTGTCGGGGAAGGTCGCTGCGGCCTCGGTCAGCGAGCCCGTGCCGTCGGTGCCGAGCGTCTCCACCGCGCCGACGCCGAGACGGGCGGCAAGTGCCCGCGCATCCTGCTCGATCTCGGGCCGGCACACGAACACGGCAGGCTCGGCATCGGAGAGGAAATACTCGATCTCGTTCAGCGTATAGGCCGTGTTGAGCGGCAGATAGACCGCCCCCGCGCGGATTGCCCCGAGATAAAGCGCGAGGGCGGGCCAGGATTTCTCCACCTGCACCGCCACCCGGTCACCGGGCTTCACGCCGCGCGCGACCAGGAGGTTGGCGAGGCGGGCGGAAAGGGCAAGGGCGTCGCCATAGGTCTCCACCGTCCCGTCGATGAGGCGGGCGAGGGGCTTTTCCATCGCCGGAATGGCGGCGCGGATGGCGCTGAAGAGATAGTTCTCGGTCATGTCTTCGTCTCGTTGGCGGCGCGGCCGATGGCGCGTCGGGCAGCTTGGGAAATCGGCAGATCAGGACACGGGAACAAGCGCGCGGGCGCCCGCATCCGCCCGCAGCAGCTTCTTCACCGCCGGGCTCGCGACCACCTCGCCCTT
>JAYSCE010000075.1:0-12176 GCA_041915035.1 Xanthobacter sp. | reverse complement strand
CGCCGGTGACGCGGATCAGCGCGCCTTTGCGGAAGGCGTTGATGAAGGCGTTGTAGGCGCGTTTGCCCGGTGCACCGGGGATGGATTCCAGCTCGATGGCGCCGATCAGGCCGATGTTGCGGATGTCGATCACGTGTGGGCAATCGCGCAGGCTGTGAAGGGCATCTGCCCAATAGTTTTCCAGCACAAGCGCCTTGTTGAACAATTGCTCGCTTTCGTAAATATCCAGCGAGGCAATGCCGGCGGCGCAGGCCAGCGGATGGCCGGAATAGGTGTAGCCGTGAAACAGTTCGATGGCCGCTTCCGGTCCGTTCATGAACGCCTGGTAAATGTGCGGGCGAACCAGCACGGCGCCCATCGGAACGGCGCCGTTGGTCAGGCCCTTGGCGCAGGTGATCAGGTCGGGCATGACACCGAAACGCTGCGCGGCAAAGGCCTCGCCGACCCGTCCGAATCCGGTGATCACTTCGTCGAAAATCAGCAGGATGCCGTACTTGTCGCAGATCTCGCGCAGGCGCTTGAGATAGCCCTTCGGCGCCGGCAGCACGCCGGTGGAGCCGCCCATGGGCTCAACGATGACGGCGGCGATGGTGGAGGCATCATGCAGCCCGACGATGCGCTCCAGCTCGTCGGCGAAATGCGCGCCATATTCCGGCTCGCCCTTGGAGAAGGCCTGATTCTCCCGATCGTACGTCGTGCGCAGGTGGTCGACGCCGGCGAGCATGGTGCCGAAGGTGCGGCGGTTCGCCACCATGCCGCCCACCGAAATCCCGCCGAACCCGACGCCGTGATAGCCGCGCTCTCGGCCGATGAGGCGGGTGCGGGTGCCCTGGCCGATGGTCTGCTGATAGGCGAGGGCGATCTTCAGCGCCGTGTCCACTGCCTCGGAGCCCGAGTTGCAGAAGAACACATGGACGAGGTCGCCGGGCGCGAGGTCGGCGATCTTGGTGGCGAGGCGGAACGCGCTCGGGTGGCCGTACTGGAATGTCGGCCCGAAATCCATCTCGGCGGCACCGGCGCGGATCGCCTCGACGATGGGCTCGCGGTTGTGGCCGGGGTTGACGCACCACAGGCCGGCGCAGCCGTCGAGGATCGGGCGGCCCTCCGGCGTGTAATAGTGCATGTCCTTGGCGCGGGACACGAGACGCGGCCGCTTCTTGAACGACCGGTTGGAGGTAAACGGCATCCAGAAGGCTTCGAGGTCGTTCGGAACGCTGTCCGCGCGCACGCCGTCCGTCACCAGATCGTCCAGAGCCATGATGGTCCTCTCCCGCGCGCCTTGTCTTTCGGCGCCAAATTGCAACGCGCCAGCGCGCACAGTGCGGGTCGCACGCCTCCGGCACCTGCCGGCCGGCGGCCTTGGGTGCGGTCGCGTCGCGGCAAGGCTATCAGCCCGAACTGCCGGTGGGAACCGGTCGATGGGCGCTTGCCGCTGGGAGCGGCGCGACCATGATCCCGCCCTCTTGCTTGTGCATGGGTTCTGATCGACAAAGGTCGTGACCGTAGGTTAGGACGGTATCGTGGTGAGCAGCGCGGCAGATGCGGGCGAAGAGAGCGCGGTGGAAGCCGTTGCCGAAGGCGTGACCGAGGCGGTCGACGCCTCGGCCGGCGTGCGCTCCGCCCTCGACCGCATCCTCGCCTCGGCCGATTTTGCCTCCTCGCCCCGCTTGGCCGCATTCCTGAGATTCGTGGTCGAATCGACGCTGGACGGGCGGGCGGACGCGCTGAAAGGCTACACCATCGCGGTGGAGGCCCTGGGGCGGCCCCCGTCCTTCGATCCCCAGACCGATCCCATCGTCCGGGTGGAAGCCACCCGGCTGCGGCGCGCGCTGGAACGATATTACGCGACCATTGGCGCCGATGATCCGGTCATCATCGACGTTCCGAAGGGGGGCTATGTTCCCCAGTTCCGGAGCCGGGGGCCGGAGGACGCGGCACCGGCCGACGTGGATGCGGCCGGCGCGCTTCCGGAGGCTGCCGAACTGTCGGCCGAGATCGCCCGCCCCCGCCGGCTGCTCCCCGCCATGGCGGCCGGGCTCGCGGTGGTCGTGAGCGCCGGCATCGGCCTTGCGTTGTGGAATTCCCAGATCAAGGCACCGCATGATGCGGCGTCGGCTGCTGCGACAGCGGACCGGATCCGGCTGCCGCTGGTCGAGGTCCGCACCTTCGAGGCGTCAGGTGACGGCGCACCGCCCGTTACCGAGCTGCGCGCCATCGAGGAGCGGATGCGGGACGCCTTCGCCCGCTTCGATTTCACCCAGGTGCGCGCAGCCGGGGCCGATATTCACGAGGGGGCCGTCGCCGAGGCCTGCTCGGCCAAGGTGCCGCGCTCCGTCTTCTCCCTCGCCGGCCTCGCCGAAGGGCGGCCGGATGGCACCTTCTCGCTCGCCGTCCGTCTCACCGACCGTTGCGACGGTTCAATCGTCTGGTCCACGATGATGGACGGGCTGGCGGGTGCCGGCAAGTTGGCGGAGAGCGAGCAGCGGGTGATCCATGACGTCGCCGTCGCGGTGATGGAGGGCTACGGCGTCGTGCAGGTGCGCGCCCGCTCCCAAGCCCTCGCCCGTGCTCCGGCCTCCGGCTATGGCTGCGTAGCCGCCGCCGCCGCGCAGCGCCGCAGCGACAGCCAGGAAACGCGGCCGGAAATGAAGGCCGAGACCCGGCAGGAAACGCGCGGCATCAATGTGGACGAGTGCCTCGCCGTGTTGACCCGCCGCGATCCCGCCTTCGCGCTTGGCCTTGCGGTGCGAGCCGAGACCCAGCTCCAGCGCACCCTGCACGACGATACTCCGGCTCCCTCCGAGGCCGAGCTCGAGGTGATGCTCGACGAGGCCGAGCGCGCCGTCGAGCTGGCCCCTGCCAGCGCTTACGCGGCCCGCGCGCTTGCCCTGGTGCAATTGTTCGCCGGTGAGCCGGACGAGGCGGTGGCGACCGCCGAGCGCGCCTTGCGCCTCAATCCGCTGGATTTCGATGTGGCGGCGACGGTGGGCGTGGTGTTCATCGGCGCCGGACGGATCGCCGAGGGTGAAACGCTGCTCGCCAACGCCCGCCGCGAGGGTGCCGTGGCCACGCCGTTCCGCGATTCCTATCTGGCGCTCGCCGCCTTCCTGCGTGGCGACCTGATTGCGGCGCAGGCCCTGCTGCCCCAGCTGACGCTCCATCCGACGGTGGAGAACCGCATCGCGCTCGCGCTCAGCCTCCACGCCCTCGGCCGCCACAGCGAGGAGCGGGATGTGGTCAACCTGATGGTTCATCAGGCCTCCGACGGGGCGGATGGCGTGCGCCGGTTGGTGACGCGCCTGCTGCCGTCGAAGGATCACGCCGCGCGTGCGCTCGCGGCTCTGGAAAGCGCAGGCCTGTCCGCCGAGGCCGGCGGGGGCAAGCCCCCGCGGGGTTGAACAGTAAGCCGGCTTGATCGGTGGGTAGAAGCGACGCCGCGCAAATGGGTTGTGCGGTCGGCAAAGCTTCCTTTACCCTGTCTGGCGTTTACTGCCAGGGATGTTCGTATTACGCGATCCGCATTCCATGTCTCAATTTTCCCTCGCCCGCCGCTCCGGCGGGCCGGCCCGCCTGCTGATTTGCGATCCCGATCCAGCGGTGCGCGCTACGGTTCGGGCCGCGCTCGCGCGCCGTGATTCCCTCGATATGGTCGAGGCCGCCGATATCACCGCGGCTCTGGCGCTGCTGCCGCGGTGCACGTCTGCGCTGGTCGGCGCGGTCGATCCAGACGAGGCGGTTCGGCGTGTAAGGGCCAGCGGCTTTGCTGGCACCCTCATCGTGGCGCTGGCCGAAGGCTCGGTGGCCGACGCGGTTGCCGCGATGCGGGCAGGGGCCGACGACGTGGTGCAGAAGCCGTTCGTGGTCGAGGAGGTGATGGACCGCCTGCTGGCCGCGACCCCGGCGCGCCGCCCCGAGCGTCGGCGCCGGGCGGCCCGACCGCTGCCGCGGGGCGGTGATTTTTGCGGTCTCTACGGGCGCTCGGCGCCCATGCTCGCCGTCTATGCGCAGATCGAGCGCCTTGCCGCCTCCCGCGCGGCGGTGTTCGTGACCGGCGAGAGCGGCACCGGCAAGGACCTGGTGGCGGCGGCTGTCCACGCCGCGTCGTCGCGGCGTGATGCGCCCTTCGTTGCCCTCAACTGCGCCGTCATTCCCCCCGAACTCATGGAAATCGCCCTGTTCGGCCGCGAGGACGCGGGCGCCATGGACCGGGCCCAGAGCGGCACGCTGCATCTCGACGAGATCACCCAGATGGAGCCGGCCTGCCAGGCCCGGCTGATGCACTTCATGGAGACCGGCCGCTTCAGTCCCGTGGGCGAGGTGGCAGAACGGGAGGCGGACGTCCGCCTCATCTGCGCCACCAGCCGCGATCCGCTGGAGGAGGTGCGCGCCGGCCGCCTCCGGGAAGATCTCTATTATCGGCTGGCCGTGCTGCCGCTGGCGCTGCCGCCGCTCCGCGCGCGGGGCGACGATGTGCTGCTTCTGGCGGAAACCTTCCTCGCCCGCTTCGCCGGTGAGGAAGGACGGCCGATGCCGCGCTTCACGTCCGAGGTGGTGGAGGCGCTGCGCGCGCACCGGTACCCCGGCAATGTGCGCGAGCTTCAGAACCTGATGCGCCGGGTGGTGATCCTGAGCGAGGGCGGCACGATTCCGCCCGGTCTGCTGGCTCAACCCGAGGCGCCCGAGGCACCGGCCTCCGACCGCTCCCCCGTGCTGATCCAGGGCTGGTCGGACAACTTCTCCTGGCAGGGACGGGTGGAGCCCCTGTCGGTGGTGGAGCGGCGGGCTATCGAGGCCGCCATCGCCGCCTTCGACGGCAACATCTCGCTTGCCGCCGCCGCCCTCGACCTCAGCCCCTCGACCCTCTACCGCAAGAAGCTCGCCTGGGGCGACCGCACGCGCCTGTCGTGAGCCGCCTCAGAGGATGAAGCGGCTGAGGTCCGCGTTCTTCGCGAGATCCGAGACGCGTGAGCGCACATACTCCGCATCCACCACCACCGTCTCGCCGGAGCGGTCCGGGGCCGAGAAGGAGAGGTCGTCGAGCACGCGCTCGATGACCGTCTGGAGACGGCGGGCGCCGATGTTCTCCACATTGGAGTTCACCTCCACGGCGGCATCGGCGATGGCCTCCACGGCGTCTGCGGTCACGTCCAGCGTCACGCCTTCCGTGCCCATGAGGGCTACCGACTGCTTGACGAGGCTGGCCTCGGTCTCGGTGAGGATGCGCACGAAATCGGTGCGGGTCAGCGCTTCCAGCTCCACCCGGATTGGCAGGCGGCCCTGAAGCTCCGGCAGGAGGTCTGACGGCTTCGAGACGTGGAACGCCCCGGAGGCGATGAACAGGATGTGGTCGGTCTTCACCGACCCGTGCTTGGTGGACACGGTCGTTCCCTCGATGAGCGGCAGCAGGTCGCGCTGCACCCCCTCCCGGGAGACGTCGGCGCCCGAGCGGCCCTCGCGCCCGGCGATCTTGTCGATCTCGTCGAGGAAGACGATGCCGTTGTTCTCGACGGCATGGATCGCCTCCTGGGTGATGGCGTCCTGGTCGATCAGCTTGTCCGCCTCCTCGGTGAGGAGCAGGGGGTGGGCCTCCTTCACCGTCACGCGGCGCGGCTTGGAACGGCCGCCGAAGGCCTTGCCCAACATGTCGCCCAACGAGATGGCGCCCATTTGCGCGCCCGGCATGCCGGGAATCTCGAACATGGGCATGCCCTGGGCGCCCTGCTGGACCTCGATCTCGACTTCCTTGTCGTCGAGTTCGCCGGCGCGGAGCTTCTTGCGGAAGGCGTCGCGGGTCGCCTGGGAGGCGCTGGCGCCCACGAGGGCGTCGAGCACGCGGCTCTCGGCATTGAGGTGGGCCTTCGCCTGCACGTCCTTGCGCTTGGCCTCGCGGGTCAGGCCAATGCCGACCTCCACGAGATCGCGCACGATCTGCTCCACGTCGCGGCCCACATAGCCCACCTCGGTGAACTTGGTGGCCTCGACCTTCAGGAAGGGCGCGCCGGCGAGGCGGGCGAGGCGGCGGGAAATCTCGGTCTTGCCGACGCCGGTGGGGCCGATCATCAGGATGTTCTTGGGCAGAACCTCCTCGCGCAGCTTTTCGTCCAGCTGCTGGCGGCGCCAGCGGTTGCGCAGGGCGATGGCGACCGCGCGCTTGGCTTTGGCCTGGCCGACGATGTGGCGGTCCAGTTCGGAGACGATCTCGCGGGGGGAAAAGTCGCTCATGGAATCATGTGTCCTTCTGGCGGTGGCGGGGCCGGGGGCGCTCAGGACCCGATGGTTTCCACGACGATGTTCCGATTGGTGTAGACGCAGATATCCGCCGCGATCTCCAGCGATCGCCGCACGATGGCCTCCGGGTCCTCCTCGCGGTCGAGGAGGGCGCGGGCCGCGGCGAGGGCATACATGCCGCCCGAGCCGATGCCCGCAACGCCCGCATCCGGCTCCAGCACGTCGCCGGTGCCGGTGAGGACCAGGGACACCGAGGCATCGGCCACGATCATCATGGCCTCCAACCGGCGCAGATAGCGGTCGGTCCGCCAGTCCTTGGCGAGTTCCACGGCGGCGCGCTGCAACTGACCGGGATACTGCTCCAGCTTCGCTTCCAGCCGCTCGAACAGGGTGAAGGCGTCGGCCGTCGCGCCGGCGAAGCCGCCGATTACGTCGCCCCGGCCCAACCGGCGCACCTTGCGCGCATTGGCCTTCAGCACGGTCTGGCCTAGCGTCACCTGCCCGTCGCCAGCGATGGCGACCCGGTTGCCCTTGCGAACGGTGACGATGGTGGTGCCGTAAATGGTATCAGGGGAATGCTGCATAAAAAGCTCCGCTTGGAGCTTACTTATGCGCTTCCGCGGCCGGCGCAACTCGCCTCCCGCTCAGCTCCCGTTCAGGAAGGCGCGCACGGTGGTGCAGAAGTTCTCCGGCGCCTCCACCATGGGGCAGTGGCCGCTGTCTATGATCTCGTCGAGCTTGGCGCCAGGGATGCCGTTCGCCAGCTCGCGTGCCATGGCGGGGGCGAACACGCGATCGTCGTCGCAATAGATGGCGAGGGTCGGGGCGGTGATGCGGCCGAGGCGAGTGAGGCTGTCGAAGCCGACACAGACCTCCACCTGGCGGATGAAGGCGTCCTTCTCCTGATAAAGACCCGCGTCCAGCGACTGCTGGACCGCTGCAAAGAGCGGGATCTTGTTGAGCGTGCGCATGCCGAGCACGAACGAGGTGAGCGCGGCGCCGAACGTCAGCTCGTTGTCGAGCTGGAGCCGCAGCTCCTTGAACAGCCGCATGATCTCGGTGGTGTAGAGATCGTTGCGGGCGATCGTGTTGGACAGCACGAGCCGGTTCACCCGCTGCGGCGCGGCGATGGCCAGTTCCTGGGCGATCATCCCGCCCATGGAATGACCGATGACGTGCGCCTTTTGAAAACCCGAGGCATCCAGCACGGCGAGGGCGTCGCGGGCCATGTCGGCGGCGGTGTAGGGCGCTTTGGCGCGCTGGCTCTTGCCGATGTCGCGGTTGTCGAACTCGATGAGGGTGAAGCCGGTCAGCAGCGGGCGCGACAGGGCCCAGAAGGAGCGTTCCGCCGAAAGGCCCGAGATGATGAGAAGCGGCGGGCCCTCGCCGCTGACCTGATAGGCAAGCTCCAGCCCGTCGTTGTGCGTCGTCGGCATCGGCGATCCCCGTCGAGTTGACGGTGCCGCTATGCCATAGAAGCCGATCCGAGGCGAGGCGGCCTGCGCGCGGGCTGCGTCATCTCATCGCCATATGGCGTTGCAGCGATGTTGCTGATAGAAGCCGCAGCCTTGGAGGAGTTCCATGCGCAAGGCCGAAATCGTCCGCGAGACCAAGGAGACCAGCGTCACGCTCGCCGTCGACCTCGACGGGACGGGGCGGACGTCTGTCGCCACCGGTGTCGGCTTCCTCGACCACATGCTGGACCTGCTCGGCCGCCACGCCCGTTTCGACCTCGATATCAAGGCGGTGGGCGACCTCCACATCGATTTCCACCACACCACCGAGGATGTGGGCATCGTGCTCGGCCAGGCGGTGCGGAAGGCGCTCGGCGACATGCGCGGCATCACGCGCTATGCCGATGTGCTCCTGCCCATGGACGAGACGCTCACCCGCGTCGCCATCGACATTTCCGGCCGGCCCTTCCTCGTCTTCCGCACCGAGTTCGCGGCGCAGAAGATCGGGGAGTTCGACACCGAGCTGGTGCGGGAATTCTTCCAGGCCTTCGCCTCCAATGCCGGCGTCACGCTGCATGTGGAGACGCTCTATGGGGTGAATGCCCACCACATCGCGGAAAGCTGCTTCAAGGGCCTCGCCCGGGTGCTGCGCGCGGCGGTGGCGGTGGACCCGGCGGCGGCGGGGGAAATCCCCTCCACCAAGGGCGCCCTGGGCACGTGACGCGGAAGACGTGAGGCAGCCATGGCCAGCTGGACCGTTCTGACCCGCACCGTCGCCGGCGACACCGCCGAGCAGGCGGCAGGACGCACCGTGTTCGTGCGCGAGAAGTTCTCGTGGGTGACACTGTTCTTCGCCCCCATCGTTCTGCTGCGCTTCCGTCTGTGGCTGGTGTTCGCGGCCTATGTGGCGGTGGCTGTCCTCGTCAGCCTCGCCGAAGTCTGGGGCGGCCTCGCCGACGGGGTCGGCGATGCGGTGCTGATCGGCTTCCATGTGCTGCTGGCGCTGGAACTGCCGCGCCTGCGGCAGCGCAAGCTGGAGCACCTCGGTTACGAGGAGGCCGCCGTGGTGGTCGCCGCCGACCGGGACGAGGCGGAACATCGCTTCTTCGGGGAATGGGACGGATTGTTCCCGGCGGCGCGTGCCGCCGCCGCCCTTCCTGCTATCCGCCCGTCCTTCCCGGTTCCGGGCGGCACACCCGGCGTCATCGGCGCCTTTCCGGGAGCCTGAGGCGTGACCGTCGCCATCATCGACTACAATTCCGGCAATTTGCATTCCGCTGCCAAGGCCATGGAGCGCGCGGCGCAGAGCCTCGCCCATGAGGCCGGCCAGAGCGTCGTCGTTACCAGCGATCCGGATGTGGTGCGCACCGCAGACCGCGTCGTGCTGCCGGGCGTCGGCGCCTTCGCCGACTGCCGCGCCGGGCTTGATGCCGTGCCGGGCATGGTGGAGGCCATGACCGAGGCGGTGAAGGGCAGGGGGCGTCCCTTCCTCGGCATCTGTGTCGGCCTGCAACTTCTTGCCGAGCGCGGGCTGGAGCACGGCGTGACCGAGGGCCTCGGCTGGATCCGCGGCGAGGTGGACCGCATCACCCCCAACGATCCGACGCTCAAGATTCCCCACATGGGCTGGAACACGCTGGAAGTCGCGCGGGAGCATCCGCTGCTCGCCGGCATTCCCACCGGCGCGTCCGGCCTTCACGCCTATTTCGTCCACTCCTACCACCTCAAGCCGGCGGACGGCATCGACCTCCTCGCCACCACCGACTACGGCGGCACGATCACCGCCGCGGTGGCGCGGGGCAATGTGGCCGGCACCCAGTTCCATCCCGAGAAGAGCCAGACCCTCGGCCTCGCGCTCCTCGCCAATTTCCTGAAGTGGCATCCGTGATCCTCTTTCCGGCCATCGACCTCAAGGACGGCCTCGCCGTGCGCCTCGAACAGGGCGACATGGCGCGGGCCACCGTGTTCAATCGCGACCCCGCCGCCCAGGCGGAGGAATTCGAGACCCTCGGCTTCCGCTATCTCCATCTCGTCGACCTTGATGGCGCCTTCGCCGGCAAGCCGGTGAACGCGGCCGCCGTGGACCGCATCCTGGAGACGGTCTCCATCCCGGTGCAGCTCGGCGGCGGCATCCGCGACATGCGGACCGTGGAAGGCTGGCTGGAGAAGGGTGTCACCCGCGTCATCCTCGGCACCGCCGCGGTGCGCGACCCGGACTTCGTGAAGGCGGCGGCGAAAGCCCATCCCGGCCGCATCGTGGTGGGCCTCGACGCCCGCGACGGGCGCGTGGCGGTGGAGGGCTGGGCCGAGACCTCGGACCTTGCCGCCGTGGACATCGCCCGCCGCTTCGAGGATGCGGGCGTTGCCGCCATCATCTACACGGACATCGCCCGCGACGGCCTGCTGAAGGGGCTGAACCTCGAAGCCACCATCGCGCTGGCCGAGGCCATCTCGCTGCCAGTGATCGCCTCTGGCGGCCTCGCCTCCCTCGCCGACATCGAGGGATTGCTCGCACCCGCCGCGAAGAAGCTCGAAGGCGCCATCACCGGCCGGGCCCTCTATGACGGCCGGCTGGACCCGCGCGAGGCCCTCGCGCTGGTGGCCGGACGGTAGGTGCACCATGCTGAAGGTTCGCGTCATCCCCTGCCTCGACGTGAAGGACGGCCGCGTGGTGAAGGGCGTCCAATTCGTGGACCTGCGCGACGCCGGTGACCCGGTGGAGGCCGCGCGCGCCTATGACTCCGCCGGGGCCGACGAACTCACCTTCCTCGACATCACCGCCAGCCACGAGAACCGCGGCACCATCCTCGACGTGGTGCGCCGCACCGCCGAGCAGTGCTTCATGCCCCTCACCGTGGGCGGCGGCGTGCGCACGGTGGACGACGTGCGCACCCTGCTGCACGCGGGGGCGGACAAGGTCTCCATCAACACCGCCGCCGTGAACCGCCGCGCCTTCGTGGGCGAGGCGGCGGAGAAGTTCGGCGAGCAGTGCATTGTCGTCGCCATCGACGCCAAGAAGGTGTCGCAGCCGGGCGAGGAGAACCGCTGGGAGATCTTCACCCACGGCGGGCGCAACCCCACCGGCCTCGACGCCATCCAGTATGCCCGCGAGGTGGTGGACCTCGGCGCGGGGGAAATCCTGCTCACCTCCATGGATCGCGACGGCACCGGGCAGGGCTTCGACTGCGCGCTGACCCGGGCGGTGGCGGATGCGGTGCATGTGCCGGTCATCGCCTCCGGCGGCGTCGGCATCCTCGACCATCTGGTGGAGGGTATCCGCGACGGCGGCGCCTCGGCGGTGCTTGCGGCCTCCATCTTCCACTTCGGCACCTTCACGGTGCGCGAGGCCAAAGACCGGTTGGCCGAGGCCGGTCTTCCGGTACGGCTCGACTGAGCCTCGCCCGGGGGCAATGCTAAAGCAGCGCTTCCGGTTAACCCGTTTTTCGCATTTTCTTGATGCGAACCGCACCCCATGTCGCTGAAAATGCTTCAGTGCCTCCGTTCCTGACCCTTTTTGTGGGGCCGACCCGATGAGCGACAGCTTCACCCTCGCCGACCTCGAAGCCATCGTCGCGGCGCGGGCCTCTGCGGACGCGGGCTCGTCCTACACCCGCACCCTGCTCGACAAGGGCGTCGGCAAATGCGCCCAGAAGCTGGGCGAGGAGGCGGTGGAGACGGTGATCGCCGCCGTTTCTGGCAGCGAGAAGGATCTCGTGGGGGAGGCGAGCGATCTCCTCTATCACCTCATGGTGGTGCTCAAGGCCCGCGGGATCGCCCTTGCCGACATCCACGCCGAGCTTGCGCGGAGGACCGCCCAGTCCGGTCTCGCCGAAAAAGCCGCCCGTCCTCAGGCCTGACAGAGACATCGCGACCATGGACCGGCCCCTCGATCCAGGCCTCTCCCCGTATCGCTCCTTCTCCCGCGAGGAGTGGGCGAAGCTGCGCCGCGACACGCCCATGACGTTGCGTCCGGACGAGATCGCACGGCTGGAAGGCCTGGGCGTCCGTCTCTCCATGAAGGAGGTGGAGGAAATCTACCTCCCCCTCTCGCGCCTGCTCTCGCTCTATGTGGCGGCGACGCAGAAGCTCTATCGCGCCATGACCCACTTCCTCGACCAGCGCGAGGGAGAGGCGGTGAGCGAACAGAAGATGCCCTACATCATCGGCGTCGCCGGCTCGGTGGCGGTGGGCAAGTCCACCACCGCGCGCGTGCTGCAGGCGCTGCTCGCCCGCTGGCCCAACACGCCCAAGGTGGACCTCGTGACCACCGACGGGTTCCTTCTGCCCAACGCCATCCTCGAGCGCGAGGGGCTGATGGAGAAGAAGGGCTTTCCCGAGAGCTACGACGTCGCGCTGCTGCTGCGCTTCCTTACCGACATCAAGGCCGGCCGACGGCCGGTGCGCGCGCCGCTCTATTCGCACTTCTTCTACGACGTGATGCCGGACCAGTATGTGGAGATCGACCGGCCGGACATCCTCATCGTGGAGGGGCTG
>JAYSCE010000074.1:1786-12191 GCA_041915035.1 Xanthobacter sp. | reverse complement strand
GGACTGGAGCCAGACGAGCCCGCCCGCGCCGACCACGAGATCGTTGCCCAGCGAGTCCCTACTGCGCAGCGCGCCTTCCGAATCCTCGAAGAGATAGGTGATGGCGGAGAAACCCGCGTGCGGGTGCGGCCCGAAAGGGCTTCCCGACACGCGGAAGTCGTCGAGTAGGCGAATGGGGGAGCCGCCGAGGTCCAGCTGATCCACGTCGAAATGCACCACGGAGAGACTGGACATCCCATGACGGACACCGCTCAACGGGGCAGAAAACCCTGACACTGGCTCCTCCTCTGACTCGCTCAGGGTCGGGTCCGCGTCACGCCGCGAGGGCGTGCGCCTGCCGGATCGCAGCATCCACCGCGTTCGCTTTCGCCTCAGGGCCCATGGCCACGCCCTCGGCCCGCACGAAGGACACGTCGGTGATGCCAAGGAAACCGAAGAAGGCGGTGAGATAGCTTTCCTGATGGTCCAGAGCCGCCATGGGTGCTCCGGCGCTGAACACGCCGCCGCGGGTGGAGACGACGATGAGCTTCTTGCCGCCGGCAAGACCTTCCAGTCCCTTTTCCGAATAGCGGAAGGTCACGCCGGCCACCGCCAGGCGATCCATCCAGGCCTTCAGCTGGGACGGAACGGAGAAATTGTACATGGGCGCGCCGATGACGATGATGTCGCTGGCGAGAAAGTCCGCGAGCGCGCCCTTGCTGGCTGCCACGTCCGCCTCAAGGGCTGGCGGCACCGGGGCGCCCTGCGTCGCGCCGAGGTGAGCGGCGGTCAGGTGGGTCAGGGGCGCGGCGGCAAGGTCGATATGGGTGACGGTGGCGCCCGGCGCCGCCCGCTGCAGCGTCGCGACGATCTCGGCGGTGAGCTGACGGCTGATGGAGCCTTCCGACAGGATGCTCGAATCCACATGCAGGATATTCATGGGGTCTCTCCACGGGGCAGCAAATGCTGCACGTGGCGAATTCGGTACGCTTCCGCCGCTTATCCGCGTAGCCTATAAAATTCGATGATTAATATCGATGGAGCAGATGGATGCTTGATGCGCTTTCGCTCGATCAGTTGCGCACATTCATTGCCGCGGCCGACACCGGCAGCTTTTCCGCCGCCGGGCGACGCATTGGGCGGGCGCAGTCCGTTGTGAGTCAGGCCATCGCCAATCTCGAGACCCAGCTTGCCGTTCGGCTGTTCAGCCGGAAGGGCCGTTATCCGCTGCTGACAGCGGAAGGCCGTGCCCTCCTTCAGAAAGCGCGGGAAGTGGTCTCGGGCATGGACCAGCTGAAGGCGCAGGCGAGAGGTCTGTCCTCCGGTCTTGAGCCGGCGCTGGCCGTGGTCATCAACGTGATGTTCCCCTCGAACATCCTTGCGGCCGCGGTGCGCGCGTTCCAGATCCAATTCCCCGATACGCCGCTGCGTGTGGCGGTGGAGGGGATGGGCGCAGTGATCGAGCCGGTGCTTGATGGCGGCTTCGACTTCGGCGTCCGCGGGCCCTTGGCGGCGACCCATCCGGACCTGCGGTCGGAGCGCATCCTCGGCATCGAGTACCGCATGTTCGCGGCTCCGCAGCACCCGCTGGCGCAGTACGGCGGTCCGATTCCAGCGCGCGCCTTCGCGAAGCACCTGCAGCTCGTGCTCAGCGACCGCTCCAAGCTGACCGAAGGCAAGGACTTCCGGGTAATGTCGGAAAAGACGTGGCGAATATCCGACCTCGGCGCCAAGCACGCGTTCCTGAAGCAGGGCGTCGGATGGGGCGGCATGCCCGTGCACGCGGTGCAGGATGATCTGGACACCGGCCGGCTCGTCCAGCTCGAGCCCGAGGAAAACGACCTCACCACGCGCATGGCGATGTCCGCCTTCTATCGCGCCGACCAGCCCCCCGGACCCGCAGGCCGGTGGCTGATCGAGCAGTTGAAGGCGCAGGGGGCGCACGCCTGCAGAGAAGTCGCGGACCGGCGCGCAGGGGCGACCCGAGATTGACCCGCGGCGTCTGGTTTCTCAGCCGCGGGGCAGGCCGGCCAGAGCCCCAGAAGCCGCTTGCCGCGGTCGTTCGACAGCTTCATCGAGCCGCAGCAAGGACAGTTGGTCGGCGCCGGCACGACGACGCGCGCGCGGCAGGTGCTCGGTAAAGGGCTTGCGCACGGGCCTACGGCGTGGAGCGGGTACCGGCAGTGACGCCAGGCGTGCACTCTCCTGCGCCGCGATCTCGTCCTCGCTCGCCCTCGCCTCCAGATCCTCGAGCTGGAGCTCCATCTGGTCGATGAGCCGCACCGTGCGCTCGGAGCGTTGGCCGTAAAGTTCGCGCCTGAGCTTCTCGATCGTCAGCTTGAGGTGGGAGATCATGGCCTCGACGCCGGAGGCTGCGGCGCCGCCTTGTAAAAGTCGAGGAACATCGCGATGCCGCTCTCGATCAGGCGATCGGCCGCGCGATTGCTCGGGGAGGGGAATCCAAGGGCTCCGGTCAGCTTGATGTCCTCGGTGACGAGCGCGAGAAACTGGTGCGCCGCCAGTTCGGTATCAGGAATCCGCAGGCGGCCAACGTCGCGCAACGCACCCAGATAGGCCGCGATCTGGTGGATCGCGGCACCTGGCCCTTCATCATAAAAAACCTGAGCGAGACGGGGAAACCTGGGCGCGACCGGGATCAGGATACGAAAGATGTCGAGCCCCTCCCGATGCGCGAAGATGCGGCGATAATTGATCGCAACCTTATGCAGTTCCTTCGAGACGGCGGCGCTCTTCGGGTCGGGCCTGTAAAGGTCAGCGTTGACCGCCCGGCACTCGACCCGGATCAACTCCTCGAAAAGGGCGGCTTTGTTGGAGAAGTGCGCGTACAGGGTCGCCTTCGACAGAGCGCCGACGCGCGCGATCGCATCCATAGTGGCGCCGTCGTAGCCGACTTGCAGAAACACGGCTCGGGCCGCCTTGAGGGCCTCCCGGGCCTTGGGTCTCAGGCTGATGGAGGCTTGCGGCTCAAGGAACGAAGCGTTGCATTCTGACATGCCTTCAACTTAATCGAACTGTACGGTTCAGTCCATATTGACTCGCGATTTATCTGGTCTTACCCGTATGTCGAACTGAACGGTTCGGTTCAGATTTCTATCCGGGATGCCGCCACCCATGCGAGACCTGCCTGCCCTTTCCCGGCTCGCGCCCCGCCTCAAGGGAGGCATCGTCGTCGCCTCGCTGCTGCTCATGAACGGCTGCATGGTTGGACCGGACTTCGAGGCGCCCGATGCACCGCATGTCACTGGCTACCTGCCCGAAGGCACGCCCCGTCCCACCACGTCGGCCGCTGTCCAGGGCGGAAGCAGCCAGGTCTTTCTCCGCGGCCGCGATCTGCCCGGCGAGTGGTGGCGGGTGTTCCGGAACAAGCAGATCGACGCCTTCGTCGCTGAGGCCGTCCGCAACCATCCCGACGTCGCCGCCGCCCAGGCGGCGCTGCGGGCGGCACGCGAAAATGCGCTGGCGGGGGAAGGCGCCCTGTTTCCGCAGGTCTCGGCAAACGGCAGTGCCACCCGGCAGGTTACCTCATTGGCGACCCAGGGCGAGAGCGGCAACACCAGCCCCTACAATCTCTACAACGCCTCGGTCAGCGTCAGCTATGTGCTGGACGTGTGGGGCGGCACGCGCCGGAATGTCGAGGCGCTGGAGGCGCAGGCGGACTACCAGCGATTCCAGCTGGAAGCGACCTATCTCAGTCTCACCGCGAATGTGGTGACTGCGGCCATCACCGATGCCTCCCTGCGCGCGCAGATCGAGGCCACCAACGACATCATCAAGTCGGAGCAGGAGCAGCTCAAGCTGGTTCAGCGTCAGTTCGAGCTCGGCGCGGTGGCCCAGTCCGACGTGCTCTCCCAGCAGTCCAACCTCGCCCAGACCCAGGCCACCCTGCCGCCGCTGCAGAAGCAGCTCGCCCAGCAGCGCAACCAGCTCATGGCCTACCTCGGCCGGCTGCCGAGCGAGGACCGGGGCGAGCATGTGACCCTCGCCAGCCTCACCTTGCCGCGCGATCTTCCCGTCAGCGTACCGTCCGCCCTGGTGCGGCAGCGGCCCGATATCGGCGCCGCAGAGGCCAGCCTCCACAAAGCCACCGCCACGGTGGGCGTGAATGTTGCCAACATGCTGCCGCAGGTTCAGCTCTCGGGCAGCTACGGCCGGGCCGGCCTTACACCCGCCAGCCTGTTCTCTCCGGGCACCGCCGCCTGGAGCATCGCGGGTAGCGTCGCACAGACGGTGTTCGACGGCGGGACGCTCTACCACGACAAGGAATCCGCGGTCGCCAGCAACGAGCAGGCACTGGCGCAATACAAGAGCACGGTCATCACCGCTTTCCGCGACGTGGCGGATTCGCTGCGCGCCATCGAGGCCGATGCCAGCACGCTAAAGGCTCAGCTCGCCTATGAGAAGGCGGCGCAGGAGAGCGTGAAGATATCCCGCACTCAGTATCTCGCCGGCGCGGTAACCTATCCCTCGGTGCTCACCGCCGAGCAAAATTTCCAGCAGGCGGTGGTGGCGCGGGTAAAGGCGCAGGCCGCCCGCTTCACCGATACCGCGGCGCTCTTCCAGGCTTTGGGGGGCGGCTGGTGGAACCGGGTGGACCAGACGGCGCAGGCCGAGCCCCGCACCAACGCCGGATACTTCCAGGACCACTGAGCGGGCGACGGCAGAAGTCGATGCCCCTGCGCCGCAGCCGCAAGAAGAGACGTCAGATGAAGAAACGAATGATCCTCATGCTGGCCGCCGTCGCCGTGGTTTTCGGGGCGCTCTACGGTTTCCAGCTCTTCAAGGCGAGCATGATCAAGCAGGCGCTGGCCTCGCTGCGCGACCCGCCACAGACCGTTGCGACCACGGTGGCGGCCCTCACGCCCTGGCAGTCCACCGTCAAGGCGGTGGGCAGCGTGCGCGCCGAGGCAGGCGCAGACCTGGCGCTGGAAAGCTCCGGCACGGTCGCCAAGATCAATTTCAAGTCCGGTGACGAAGTGCGCGAGGGGCAGGTGTTGCTCCAACTGCGCGACGAGCAGGAAGTGGCCAATCTCGCCGCCCTGAAGGCGACGGCGGATGTCAGCGCCATCATCCTCAACCGCGATCAGGAGCAGTTGAAGATCCACGCGGTGAGCCAGGCGACCATCGACAGCGACACCGCCAATCTCAAGAAGGCGCTGGCCCAGGTGGCCGAGCAGCAGGCAGTGGTGGACAAGAAAACGCTGAAGGCGCCCTTATCCGGCCGGCTCGGCATCCGCTCCGTCGATCTCGGCCAGTATGTGAGCGCGGGTACGACCGTGGTGACGCTCCAGTCCCTCAACCCCATCTTCATCGACTTCTACCTGCCGCAGCAGGCCCTCGCCGAGGTGAAGGCCGGGCAGACGGTGAAGGCCACGGTGGACACCTATCCCGGCCAGGCCTTCGAGGGCACGGTGACGGCCATCAGCCCCAAGGTGGACGTCACCTCGCGCAATGTGCAACTGCGCGCCGAGTTCAGGAACGACGATCACCGCCTCACTCCCGGCATGTTCGCCACTGTCGAGGTCGCTGTGGGCGCACCGGACGCATTCGTCACCGTGCCGCAGACGGCCGTGATGGCCAATCCCTACGGCGACATCATCTTCCTGGTGGAGAAAAAGGAGGGTTCGGCCACGGGCCTCGCCGCGCGTCAGGTGTTCGTGAAGACGGGCGCGGCGCGTGGCGACCAGATCGCCATCCTCTCTGGCATCAAGGCGGGCGACCAGATCGTCGCCGCCGGGCAGATGAAGCTGCACAACGGGTCGCAGGTCAGCATCAACAATGCGGTGCTGCCGGCCAACGACCCCGCGCCCTCCATCGTCGACCGCTGATCGGAGGCGCCCGTGTCATCCTTCACCGACATCTTCATCCGCCGGCCGGTGCTGGCGATCGTGGTCAGCCTGATGATCCTGGTGCTCGGCCTGCGCGCCATGAGCTCCATGCCCATCCTGCAATATCCGCGCACGCAGAATGCCATCGTGACCGTCTCGACCACCTATCCCGGCGCCGATCCGGACGTGGTGGCAGGCTTCATCACGACGCCGCTGGAAAATGCCATCGCCCAGGCGAACGGCATCGACTACATGACCTCCACCAGCACCACCGGCACCAGCACCATCACCGCCAACCTGCGGCTGAACTACGATACCGGCAAGGCGCTCACCGAGATCAACACCAAGGTCAATTCGGTGCTCAACCAGTTGCCTTCCGGCACTCAGCAGCCGGTGTTGACGGTCAAGGTGGGGCAGACCATCGATGCCATGTATATCGGCTTCCGCAGTGACGCCATCGCCGGCAACCAGATCACCGATTACCTGATCCGCGTGGTGCAGCCGAAGCTTCAAGCGGTGCAGGGCGTGCAGACGGCGGAACTGCTCGGCAGCAAGACCTTTGCCATGCGCGCCTGGCTCGATCCCATCCGCCTTGCGGCCTATGGCGTGACGGCCTCGGAAGTCTCCACCGCGCTCACGCGCAACGACTACATCGCCAGCCTCGGCAATACCAAGGGCCAGATGGTGCAGGTGAACCTCACCGCCTCCACCAGCCTGCACAACGTTGAGGAGTTCAGGAACCTCATCGTCAAGGAGGCGAACGGCGCCATCGTGCGGCTGAAGGACGTGGCCAACGTCACCCTTGGCGCCGATGACTATGACTCCGCCACCATGTTCGACGGACGGGAGTCGGTCTATATCGGCATCCAGATCGCCCCCACCGCCAATCTGCTCGATGTCATCAAGGGTGTGCGCGCGGTGCTGCCGGACATCGAGAGCCAGCTGCCCACCGGGCTTTCCATGGGGGTGATCTACGATTCCTCAGCCTTCGTGAATTCCTCCATCGAGGAGGTGATCCACACGCTGGTGGAGGCGCTGGCCATCGTGACGCTCGTGGTGTTCGCCTTCCTCGGCTCCTGGCGCTCGGTGCTCATCCCCGTCATCGCGATCCCGCTGTCGCTGATCGGCACCTTCCTGATGATGCTGGCGTTCGGCTTCAGCATCAATTTGCTGACGCTGCTGGCCCTCGTGCTCGCCATCGGCCTGGTGGTGGACGACGCCATCATCGTGGTGGAGAGCGTCAATCATCACATGGAAGAGGGCATGAGTGCGCTTCAGGCCGCCTTCGCTTCGGCGCGGCAGCTCGCTAATCCCATCATCGCGATGACCGTGGTGCTCATCGCGGTCTATGTGCCCATCGGTTTCCAGGGCGGGCTTACGGGTGCGCTGTTCACCGAATTCGCCTTCACACTGGTGGGCGCAGTGACGATCTCGGCCGTGGTGGCGCTGACACTGACACCGATGATGTCCGCCTACATGCTGAAGCCGGTGGACCATGCGGGCGGCGACCTGGAATCGCGCATGGTCCTCGCGGTGGACCGGGTGATGGGCGCCGTCACCGCCGCCTATTCCCGCTCGCTGACGGGCGCTCTCAATTACATGCCCGTCACCGCCGTGTTCGCCGCCCTCGTGCTGTGCAGCGTCTACTGGCTCTACGGCACGGCGCAGAGCGAGCTCGCGCCGGAGGAGGATCAGGGCATCATTCTCGCCCAGAGCATTTCCGCGCCCAATGCGACATTGCAGCAGAAGCTGCTCTACAACCGGCAGACCTACGAAACCTTCGCCAAACACCCCGAAACCGAGACGGTGTTCCAGGTGGAGAGCACCGGCACCAGCATCGCAGGCTGGGTGCTGAAGCCCTGGGACGAACGCAAGGCGACCACCAAGACCCTTCAGCCGATGATCCAGCAGGAGCTGAACGCCATCGCCGGCCAGAAGATCGTTGCCTTCCAGACCTCGCCTCTGCCCGGATCGAACGGCCTGCCCATGCAGATCGTGATCGGTACCTCGGATGGGTTCGACAAGCTCAACGAGGTGGCCGCGAAGTTCATGCAGGAGGCGCTGGACACCGGCCTGTTCATCTTTCTCAACAACGATCTCAAGATCGACCAGCCGCAGGCCTCCATCGTCATCGACCGGGAGAAGACCTCGCTCCTCGGCCTCTCCATGAGCGACGTGGGCGGCGCCCTCTCCTCGCTGCTAGGCGGCGGCTATGTGAATTACTTCAGCCTGGACGGACGGTCCTACAAGGTGATCCCGCAAGTGAAGCAGGAGGCGCGGCTCAATACCGACCAGGTGCTCGACTATTACATGCGTATGAGCGACGGAACGATGATCCCGTTGTCGACCGTGGCGCGCATCGAGACCAAGACCGTGCCGGAAGCCCTCAACCACTTCCAGCAGGTGAATGCCGCCACCATTGCCGGCGTGGTCGCGCCCGGGATTACCACGGGTGATGCCATCACGGCACTGAAAGATCTCGCCAAGCGCACCCTGCCCACCGGCTATACGCTCGATTTCGGTGGCGCCTCGCGGCAATACGTGCAGGAGAGCGGCGGCTTCGTCACCACGTTCGCGTTTGCGCTGATCGTGATCTTCCTGTCGCTGGCCGCACTGTTCAACAGCTTCCGCGACCCGGTGGTGATCCTCCTATCGGTGCCCATGTCGCTCGCCGGTGCGTTGCTGTTCATCAGCGTGGGCATCGGCGGGGCGAGCATCAACATCTATACCCAGGTGGGCCTCACCACGCTGATGGGCCTCATCAGCAAGCACGGCATCCTGATGCTGGAGGTGGCGAACGAACTGCAGCTAGAAGGCAAGTCCAAGCGCGAAGCCATCATCGAGGCTGCCACGCTCCGCCTGCGGCCCATTCTGATGACGACGGCGGCTATGGTGCTCGGCGTCGTCCCGCTGATCTTCGCGTCCGGCGCGGGCGCGGCGTCGCGCTTCAACCTTGGCCTTGTCATCGCCACCGGCCTCGCCATCGGCACGCTGTTCACCCTCTATGTGGTGCCCACCGCATATGTTTTGATGGGTCAGACCCACCGCCGCGAGGAAGCTGAAGGAGCGGCGGTTCCGGCCGCCGCCCAATAAGCACCGGCGGAAGCGCTCGGCCGATATCGGCCCAGCATCCCCTCGAGCCGGCGCCAGAAAATCGCGGACACCCATGGAGCATGGTGACGGAGCGCTCGCCGCCTCCTTTTCCATGGGTTTTTGTTATTGAGCGATGTTCTTTGCCTCAGGCCAGCGCGCCGCCTGGAATGCGGCCTCCGCTGTTCGTACGGGGGCTTGATCGAGATCAGCCCTCGACCGGCACTGAGGCGGCAGTATCGACGCTCATGGATACGACCACCAAGACCTCCGCCCGCCTGGTGCCGACGCTGCGCAAATCGTGGCGCTCCTCGCCGGAGAAATAGAGGCAGTCCCCCTTTTCCATCAGCAGTTCCTCGGTGCCCAGCTTCACGGTGATGCTGCCCGAGACCACGAACACCATTTCCTCGCCACCGTGATGCGCCCAGTGGATGGGGCGGGCCTTCTTGTCGCCGGCCATGGGCGGCTGGATCAGGAAGGGCTCCATGGCCTTCCGTGCGCGGCCGGAGGCGAGCGGCAAAAGACCGGCAACGCCGGCCTCGCCCTGCGCCACGTCCGTCGCACGCTGCAGCGTGTAGTGCGGCGCAGGGACGGCATTCAGATCGAACAGCTGCGCCACGTGGACATCAAGCGCAGACGCGAGGCGTAGCAGCGCGGCAATGGACGGAGTCTTCAGCCCGCGCTCGACGAGGGAGAGATAGCCGCGTGTCAGCTCGCTGAGCGATGCCAGCCGATCGAGCGTCAGCCCGCGCTCGACGCGCAGCTTTTTCAGGTTCTCCCCCAATCGATCGGACTTCGAAACGTCCAGCACACCCGTCTCCGCTTCCTGCCGCATGAAGTGGCTGCGGCCCTCCTTAAACGCGCTCTGTGGCGCTGACGCAATCCCGTAGCCAAGGGATCTGCGCCTCACAAGCTATTCCCAATTGGGGATATCGAAATGACAGACATGAGTCTGCTAGTAAACATGCTAGATGAGGAAATTTTGGCCTTCCTCCGCTGAGGATCACGCCATAGGCGTTATTTTTGCTCACCTCTGCACCCTATCGACCCCCTCCTGCCAATTTTCGAGGCACGCACCCGAACGGACTTAAAAATCGGCTATTGATTTCTATTGGTAAACTTGTTTGGATTTGCGAGTTGATCGCGATTGAGTGCGGCAGGGACCCGTCAGGGCCCAGGCTGGCCCGTCCAGCCGCCAGCCTCCGGCCGATCCAAGACAAGAGGCGGGCGAGCAACAGCCCGATACGGCCAACCAGACAACAGGGGATCCACATGGCCCATCTCAACATCACGCGCCGCTCGCTGTTAGGAGCCGCTGCGGCGGGCGCGGGAATGGCGCTGCTACCGGGCCGGCTGCAGGCCGCGCCGTCGGTGACCTTTGGTGTGGCGAGCCTCGATGTCAGCTACGCCCCTATCTATGCCGCGCTGAAAAAGGGATATTTCAGCGCCGCCGGGCTCGATGTGGAGCATCTCAACTCGCAGAGCGGTCC
>JAYSCE010000074.1:0-1776 GCA_041915035.1 Xanthobacter sp. | reverse complement strand
CAGATGCTCTCCGCCGGCCAGATCTTCGCAGCCTCCACCGGATCGAGCGATTCCATCGCCCTCACCATGGCTGGAAAGCCCTCCGTCCTGGTCTGCTCCTTCGAGCGGCGCCCGGCGCTCGCCAACATCCTCGTCAGCAAGGCCGCCTACGACGCCGGCGTGCGCAGCGTGAAGGATCTCGCCGGCAGGAAAATCGGCGTCACCCAGCCTCAGTCTCTCACCTGGCTGCTCGGCGTCGCCATCACCGAAGCAGCGGGACTGAAGGGCAAGGTGGATTTCCGCCCGCTGGGCGACTTCACCACCATGCTGGGAGCGGTCAAGGCCGGCTCGGTCGACGGCTGCATCGCTTCCTTCTCCATGCTCGACGCCGCCGAAGCGGAAGGATGGGGCATGCCCATCTTCCGCGCCTATGACGATGCCAACTGGACCTCCGCGTTCAAGGGCGACCTGCCTGGCGTCGGCGTCTATGTGCTCAAGGACACGCTGGAGGAGAAGCGCGCCGAGGTGCAGAAGCTGGTGGACGGCTTGGTTAAGGGCACGGACTGGGTGAAGGGCGCCTCTCCGGAGGAAATCGCCGAGTTGGTGAAGGCCGACTTCCTGCCTTCCACGCCATTGGCCGCCTTGGTCAGTGGGGCGAAGCGGTTCAAGTCCACCTGGAACTTCGACAATACCTACACGCCCGCCGCCTATGCAGATCTCATCTCGGTGATGGGCGACGGACGCATGTATCCGACCGCAGACCTCGCAGCCAAGGCGAAGTTCGCAGATCTCGTGGACAATTCCTTCGTCCTCAAGGCGCGGGGGAAAGCCTGATGCGGACAATGATCCGGCTCGATGCCGTCGAGAAGACCTATGCGTCGCGCGCGACGCGCCACACGGCCATCGGCAACGTCTCCCTCGAAATCGCGCAGGGCGAGTTCGTGTGCATCGTCGGGCCATCCGGATGCGGCAAGAGCACGCTTCTCAACATGATCACCGGCTTTCAGCCGGCGACCGCCGGCACCATCACGGTGGACGGTGCGCAGGTGATGCCCGGCACCGTACCGGCGGGCCTCGGCTACCTGTTCCAGAAGGACACGGTCCTGCCGTGGCTCACGGTGGAGCAGAACGTGGGGCTCGGACTGCGGTTTGGGCGCCAACCTCCGGCGCGCGTTGCGGAACGGGTCAAAAGCCTGCTCCGGCTGGCCAATCTGGAACCCTACGCAGCCTATTTCCCCTACCAGATCTCCGGCGGCATGCGGCAGCGCACGGCGCTCCTGATGACGCTCGCCTGCGACCCGCGCGTCCTCCTGCTGGACGAGCCGTTCGGCGCCCTCGACAGCCACACCAAGATCAATCTCCACCGCGAGCTGCATGAGATCTGGCGCCAGCTGGGGCAGACCATTGTCATGGTCACCCATGACCTCGACGAGGCGGTGGCACTGGCCGACCGGGTGATCGTGCTCTCCGGCCCGCCGAGCCGTGTGCTGCTCGACCATTACGTGGACATTCCTCACCCGCGTGATCCCTATGCCGTGCGTGAGACCGATGCCTTCGGGCAGCACCTCAAGGCCATCTGGTCAGTGCTGGGCCGCGAATATCAGCGCACGCCGGACGGCAACCAAACCGTGATCGGAGCCGCAGCATGACCGACACGACGCGAAGCCTCTCGGCGCCCCTCACGCACCCCACCCGCCGCATCGGCGTCGGCGAGGGCACCCGCGTGCGGTTCTACCAGCTGGGACTCCTCGCCCTCATCCTAGGTCTGTGGGAAGGGCTGACGCGCGTCCCCTACCT
>JAYSCE010000073.1:0-12310 GCA_041915035.1 Xanthobacter sp. | reverse complement strand
CATCCGGATCTCGACGCCCGCTGGCGCCTGTGCGTGCTGCTGCACGACGCGCCGGAATACGTCATCGGCGACATGATCTCGCCGTTCAAGGCGGTGCTGGGGGGCGACTACAAGGCGGTGGAGGCGCGCCTGCTCGGTGCCATCTGCGTGCGCTTCTCGCTGCCGGTGGGCTGGCCAGATCAACTTTTGAAGATCGTCAAGGCGGCGGACCGCGCCTCGGCCTATTTCGAGGCGACGCGGCTGGCGGGATTTGCGGAGGAGGAGGCCAAGGCCTTCTTCGGGCGACCTGCCCGCCTCGACGCTTCGGTGGAAAAGGATTATCTCACCCCCTGGGAGGCGGAAACGGCGAAAGCCCGTTTCCTCAAGAGATTCGAGGAGCTTGCGCCATGATCCATGTCTGCTCCCTCGCCAAGCTGCACGAAACGGTGGAACAGACCGGCGCGCGGCATGTCATCACCCTCATCAATGGCGGCACGGTGCTGACCCGGCCGAGCGATGTCGATCCCACCAACCATCTCTTCCTTGGCATCAACGACATCGCCGAGGATATCGAGGGGCTGGTGGCGCCGGGCGAGGCGCACATGCTCGAGCTGTTCGAGTTCGTGCGCGCCTGGCCGCGCCAGACGCCGCTGGTGATCCATTGCTATGCCGGTATCTCGCGCTCCACCGCGGCGGCCTATGCCACGCTCTGCGCGCTCTTGCCCGATCGCGACGAGATGGAGCTGGCCCAGCGGCTGCGCCACGCCTCGCCCACCGCGACGCCCAACCCGCGCATCGTCTCTCTGGCCGATGCTGCCTTGCAGCGGGACGGCCGCATGGTCGCCGCAATCCACGCCATCGGCCGCGGCGCCGACGCCTTCGAGGGCGAGCCGTTCGCCTTGCCGGTGGCCTGACGGGGAAAGGCGGCCCGAACGGGATCGCGCTCTTCTCAGCTCTGCATCGGACGCGCGGCAGGGAAGCCGGCTGCGCGCGCCCCCCACTCGCGAGCGTGGCGGGCATGGGCTATGTTGCGCCGCAACTCGCCCCCGACAGACTGAGCCGCGGGCCTCTGGCGCCTCTTCGCCCAGCCCGAGCCGTCTCCCCGCCCCGGCCGGTTCGGCCAGAGACCATTCATGCCCGCTTCCGCACAGAGCCCCAACCAATTGGGCTTCGCCCGCATCTTCGCCATGGCCGCCGCAGCCGGCATCGCCGTGGCGAACATCTATTACAACCAGCCCATGCTGGCGGTGATGGAGGCGGACCTGCCCGGTCCCCTGACGCCGCTGGTACCCACCGTGACGCAGCTCGGCTATGCCGCCGGCCTGTTCCTTCTGGTGCCGCTGGCCGACCAGATGGAGCGGCGGCGGCTCATCGTCGTGCATTTCGTCGCCGTCGCCGCAGCGGCCGCCCTCTCCGCCCTGGCGCTGGGCGCGCTGGCGCTGCTCGCGGCCTCACTTCTCCTCGGCCTCGGCTCCACGGTGGCGCAGCAGATCGTGCCCTTCGCCGCCCATCTGGCGGCGGCGGAGAAGCGCGGGGCGACGGTGGGAACGGTGCTCTCGGGCATCCTCGCCGGCATCCTGCTCAGCCGCACGCTGGCCGGCTTCGTCGCCGCCCATGCGGGCTGGCGCGCCATGTTCTGGCTGGCGGTGCCCATGGCGCTCGCCGCCGCGGGGCTGATGGCGGCCATGCTTCCCCGCAGCAAGCCGGAAGGGGGGCTGAGCTACCGAAGCCTCATGGCCTCTCTCGTCGGCCTGTGGATGGAATTCCCCACCCTCAGACGCGCGGCAATCACGCAGGCGCTCATCTTCGCCTCCTTCATCGCCTTCTGGACCATCCTCGCCTTCCGGCTGCAGGAACCCCGGTTCGGCCTCGGCTCCGAGGCGGCGGGCCTGTTCGGCATCCTCGGGCTCATCGGCGTGCTGGCGGCGCCCCTGTTCGGACGCTTCACCGACCGCCGCGGGCCGGCCAGCGTCGTGGTGCTCGGCACCGTGCTGGCGCTGGCCGCGTGGGTGTTCTTCTCCGCATGGCCGCAACTGGCCGGTCTGGGCGTGGGCGTGGTGTTGATCGACCTTGGCATCCAGAGCGCGCTGGTGGGCAACCAGCACCGTATCTTCGCGCTGCGGCCGGCGGCACGGGCGCGGCTCAATACCATCCTCGTGGGCACCATGTTCCTCGGCGGCGCCTTCGGCTCGGCCGCCGCCACGATGGCGTGGACATGGGGCGGATGGGCCGCCGTCTGCGCCACCGGCCTCAGCCTGTGCGTCGCGTCGCTGGCCATCACGCTGATCGCGGGGCGCGCGGCCTCGGCCAGAGGCTGAACGCCTCAGCCGGCCGCCAGCACGCCCACCAGGCCCGGCACCGGCGCGCCCTTCTCCGAACGGGTGGAGGCTCGCTCCAGCAGCGCGACGGCGAGGCAGGCGTCCTGCGCCAGCGCGCGGACATATGCCTCCGCGTGGGCATAGCGTAGCGTCTCGCGCAGCAGCACGCCTGCGCCGTCGTGCGTCTCCAGCGTGAAGGCAAACAGGCCGCCGGGCGCCAGTGCGGCGCGGGCGGCGTGAAAGATGGGGGCGAGATCGCCCACATAGCAGAGCGCATCGGCGGCGATGACCAGATCGAGGCCTCCGGCCGGCACCGCCCCCAGCGCCGCGCCCATCTCGCCGGCTTCCAGCGCGGCATAGAGGCCGAGGGCGCGGGCCTTCTCCAGCATGGCGGGGGACAGGTCCACACCATCAAGCCGCTCAACGAGCGGCGCGAAGAGCACACCTGCGAGGCCGGTGCCGCAGCCGAGATCCAGCGCCGCGCCAAAGCGCGGCTCCCGCCCCTGCGCGGTGCAAGCCGCGCGCACCGCCTCCAGCAGCAGCTCGGGGCCGCGATAGGCGAGCTTTTCGCGCAGCGCCGTATCGAAGCGGTCGGCATATTGGTCGAACAGCGTGCGCACATAGGCGGCCGACATGACGCCTTCCGCCTCTGCTGCCGCGCCACCCAGCCGCGCCCGCCTGAGCCCCGCGCCCAGCCGGTCGGCGGGATCGAGCGCCAGCGCCCGGCCATAGGCCTCCCGCGCGGCGTCCCCTTCCCCCTGCCCTTCACGCGCCTCGCCGAGCAGGAACCAGGCGGCGGCGAAGCCGGGCGCCGCCTCCACAGTCTCGGCCAGAAGCTCGGCGGCGGCGGCGAAATCCCCCTCGGCGAGGAACGCACGCGCCCAGTCGAGCCGCCGGTCGAGGACGGGATCGCCGGAGGTATCGAAGGCAGCAGCGGACACGCTCGATCTCGCGTTTGTGGGAACCTCGCGCAGGCGCGCAAGTCTCCCCATATAATGGGAAACTCGCCCGATAAAGTGATGCGCCCGGAAGACCTCCTCTGCCCCTCGCCCAAAGGCCTCTACAGCCCCATCGGCGACTTCTACGTGGACCCCACGCGCGCCGTGCCCCGCGCGGTGATCACGCACGGCCATTCGGACCATGCCCGCGCCGGCCATGCCCATGTGCTCGCCACCCGCGAGACGCTGGACATCATGGCCCTGCGCATGGGGCCGGATTTCGCGGGCGGGACACAGGCGCTGGCCTATGGAGAGGCGGTCACCATCAACGGGGTGAAGGTGAGCCTTCATCCCGCCGGCCACGTGCTCGGCTCGGCGCAGGTGCGGCTGGATAAGGACGGCCTCGTGATCGTCGTCTCCGGCGACTACAAGGACGCTGCCGACCCCACCTGCGCGCCGTTCGAGCCGATCCGCTGCCATGTGTTCGTCAGCGAGGCGACCTTCGGCCTGCCGGTGTTCCGCCATCCCCCCGCGGCGGGGGAGGTGGACAAGCTCCTCGCCTCGGTGCGCATCTTCCCCGAGCGCACCCACATCGTCGGCGCCTATTCGCTGGGCAAGGCGCAGCGGATGATGGCGCTGATCCGCCGCGCGGGGCACGACGCGCCGATCTACGTGCATGGCGCGCTCATCAACATCACCGATTACTATCAAAGCTGCGGCATGGATTTCGGCGAGATCCTGCCGGTGAAGGGCGCGCCGAAATCGGCCTTCGCGGGGGCCATCGTCATCGCCCCGCCCTCCTCCATGACCGACCTGTGGGCCCGGCGCTTCGCCGATCCCATCACATGCTTCGCCTCCGGCTGGATGCGCGTGCGCGCCCGCGCCCGGCAGCGCGGCGTGGAGCTGCCGCTGGTGGTCTCGGATCACGCCGATTGGGACGGCCTTACCGCCTCCATCCGCGCAACCGGCTGCGAGGAGCTATGGGTGACGCACGGTGCCGAGGATGCCCTCGTCCACTGGGCCCACACCCGCCAGCTCCGCGCCCGCCCCCTCCACATGGTCGGCTACGGCGAGGAGGACGAGGAGGCGGCCGTGCCGGTGGAGGGGGAGGCCTCTGCCCCATGAACCGCTTCGCTGCGCTGCTCGATCGCATGTCCTATGAGGCCGGGCGCAATGCCAAGATCCGGCTGATGGCGGACTATTTCCGCTCGACGCCGGACCCGGAGCGCGGGCTCGCGCTGGCGGCGCTCACGGGGGCGCTGTCCTTCGCCAATGCCAAGCCGGGCGTGGTGCGCGCGCTGATCGCCGAGCGGGCGGACCCGGTGCTGTTCGAGATGTCCTACGATTATGTGGGCGACCTCTCGGAGACCGTCGCCCTCATGTGGCCCCGGCCGGAGGGGGCGCGGCCCCACGCGCCGCTCCTGTCGGAGATCGTCCACGGCCTCTCCACCTTCTCCAAGGTGTCCCTGCCCCGGCATCTGGCCGAGTGGCTGGACGGGCTCGATGAAACGGGCCGCTGGGCGCTCCTGAAGCTCATCACCGGTTCCATGCGGGTGGGCGCCTCTGCCCGCCTCGCCAAGACCGCCGTGGCGAGCCTTGGCGATGTGACGCCGGACGAGGTGGAGCTGGTGTGGCCCGGCCTGGAGCCGCCCTATGAAGAGCTGTTCGCCTGGGTGGAGGGGCGCGGGCCGCGGCCGGAGACCTCCAACCCGGCCCCGTTCCGCCCGGTGATGCTGGCCCACGCCATCGAGGAGACGGATTTCACCGCCCTCGACCCGGCCGATTTCCGCGCGGAATGGAAGTGGGACGGCATCCGCGTTCAGGCGGTGGCGGGCACGGGACCGGACGGCGCACGGGTGGTGCGGCTCTATTCGCGGACGGGGGAGGACATCTCCGACGCCTTTCCCGACATGGCGGAGGCTATCGCCTTCGACGGCGCCATGGACGGCGAATTGCTCATCGTCCGCGATGGCCGGGTGGAGCCGTTCAACGTGCTGCAGCAGCGGCTGAACCGCAAAACAGTGACGGTGAAGATGCTGGCGGAATTCCCCGCCCACATCCGCGCCTACGACCTGCTCGTCGACGGCACGGATGATCTGCGCGACCAGCCCTTCGCCGCCCGCCGCGCGCGGCTGGAGACGCTGGTCGCCCGCCTCCACACCCCGCGCATCGACCTCTCGCCCATGGTGCCCTTCTCGACCTGGGACGAACTGACCGCCGCCCGCCGCGATCCCGCCTCTGCCGGCGCGGGAGCGGATGCCGGGGCGGTGGAAGGGGTGATGATAAAGCGGGCGGACAGCCCCTATCTCCCCGGCCGGCCCAAGGGGCCGTGGTGGAAGTGGAAGCGCGATCCGCACACGGTGGATGCGGTGCTCATGTATGCCCAGCGCGGGCACGGCAAGCGCTCGTCCTTCTATTCGGACTACACTTTCGGGGTGTGGACTGAGGGAGACGAGGGCGAGGATGTGCTGGTGCCGGTGGGCAAGGCCTATTTCGGCTTCACCGACGAGGAGCTGAAGCAGATCGACGCCTTCGTGCGCCGCGCCACCATCAACCGCTTCGGCCCGGTGCGCGAGGTGGTGCACGAGAAGGACGAGGGGCTGGTGCTGGAAGTGGCCTTCGAGGGCCTCGCCCGCTCCACCCGCCACCGCTCCGGCATCGCCATGCGCTTCCCCCGCATCGCCCGACTAAGGTGGGACAAACCGCCTGGCGAGGCGGACCGGCTGGAGACGCTGGAGGCTTTGTTGGGGTGAAGTGGTGGAAGGATTGAATGGCGAGGTCGTGCGGGTCGAGTTGGCGTGCGGCCTGCCCCCACAACACCGTCATGCCCGGCCTCGTGCCGGGCATCCACGTCGGGCCGATGCCACGACGCCCAGAGGGGGTTCCCGGTCGAGCCACGTGGATGGCCGGGACAAGCCCGGCCATGACGGCGGAGAAACAGGAACGTCAGAGACCTTCCCGCCGGCGTCGGCACCCGCCCCTACTGGCTCGCCCACACGATCCGCGCGATCCAGTCCACCTGATCGAGCGGGATCTGCCGGTCCTCGTGGGCGGGGTTGAGGGAGCGCAGCTCGATGTGGCGGGTGGTCTTGCGCACAAGCTCCTTGGCCAGCACCTCGCCCTCCTTGGTCTTCAGCACCACCCGGTCGCCGCGGCGCGGCTCTGAGGCGGGGGAGACCACCACCACGTCGCCGTCGCGATAGACCGGCTCCATGGAATCGCCGGCGATCTCCAGCGCATAGGCGTGGGCGTCGTGGACATCGGGAAAGACGACCTCGTCCCAGCCGCCGCCCACGGGAAAGCCGGCATCGTCGAAGAAGCCGCCCGAGCCGGCCTGGGCGAAGCCGATCTGCGGGATGGCGTTGAGCGGCCGCGTCGGGGGCGCGGGCGCCTCTTCGGCAAAGCCGCCGCCGTGGGCCGGGCGCCCGGACTCGTCCAGCAGCGAGAAGAACTGCTCCGGGCTGGTGCCGGTGGCGGCGAGGGCCTTGGCGATGCTCTCGGTGGACGGCCAGCGCGGCCGGCCGTCGATGGTCACGCGCTTTGAGCGGTTGAAGGTGGTGGGGTCGAGCCCCGCCCGCCGCGCAAGGCCGGAGGTGGAGAGCCCGTGCTGCTCGGCGAGCTCGTCGACGGCACGCCAGATCTTACCGTGGGTCAGCATGGGAAAGACGTTCCTTGCTCGACGTGCCCTCGACAGCGAAATGCGGACCGGATCCCCGTGCCACGCCGCGCCCCCCGACCGGATGAAGATATGAATTTGTTCCCCCTTTGTACAGGACTTCAGTCCGCATGCAACCATAAGGCGAACGCAGTTGCCCTTTCGTTCGTCCGGGCCTATGTGCGCGCCGTGCCCGTTCAAAGTCCCCGCGAGGAGCATCGCCAGTGACCGCCGCCACCCTCATCTACAAGATCGCCCCCGCCGCGCTCTGGGCGGCCGCCGAGCAGGCGGGCGTGTTCACCGGCGCGCCGGTGGACGTGGCGGACGGCTACATCCATTTCTCCACCGCCGCGCAGGCGCGCGAGACGGCGGCGAAGCACTTCGCCGGGCAGGCCGACCTGAAGCTGGTGGCGGTGGACGTGGCGGCGCTCGACCCCGCGCTGAAGTGGGAGCCCTCGCGCGGCGGCGCCCTCTTCCCCCACCTTTATGCGCCGCTGCCGCTCACAGCCGTGCGCTGGGTGCGCGACCTGCCCCTCGGCGCGGACGGGGCGCACGTCTTTCCCGAGTTGGGATAAGGATCACCCGAAGGTCCGCCGCACCAGCGCCGGCAGGCGCAGCGCCTGGAAGCCGCCGCGCGCGAGCAGGAAGGCGAGCATCGCCAGCCACAGGCCGTGATTGCCCAGCGGCCGCAGCGCCAGGAACACGCCGAGATAGACGGCAAGGGAGGCCAGCATCAAGTTGCGCATGTCGCGCGACCAGAGCGCGCCGATATACACGCCATCGAAGGCATAGGCCGTCACCCCCGCCACCGGCAGCAGCGCGGCATAAAGGAGATAGATGCGCGCCTCTGCCCGCACCTCCGGGCTGGTGCTCATGGCGTCCACGATGGCCGGGCCGGTGACGAGATAGACCGCCCCCGCGAGCACCGCGAAGGCAAATCCCCACACGATGGAGAGCCGCACCCCGGCGGAGAAATCCGATTTGCGCCGCGCGCCCACGGCGGAGCCGCAGATCTGCTCGGCGGCGGTGGCGAAGCCGTCGAGGAAATAGGCCGCCACCATCACCATGTTCTGGAGGATGGCGTTGGCCGCCAGCGTCACGTCGCCGGCCCGCGCGCCCTGCGCGGCGAAGAAGGAAAAGACGAACATCAGCGCCGCGGTGCGGATCATGATGTCGCGATTGAGCATGACGGTCTGGATGAGGCGCGCCTTGTCGAGCAGCACCGCCTTCGCCACCCCGAGCCGCCCGCCGAGCAGGCTGGCGCACACCGCGACACCCGCCACCGCACCGCCGATCTCGGCGACCAGCGTGCCCGCCGCCGAGCCGGCGACGCCCCACCCGGCGCCGAGCACGAGGGCGGCCGAGAGCCCCATGTTGAGGATGTTGATCCCCAGTTGCAGCGACAGCGCCCGCCCGGTGCGGCCGAGGCCCACCAGCCAGCCCAGCACCACGTAGTTGGCGAGGGTGAAGGGCGCGGCGAAGATGCGGATGGTGTAATAGTCCCGCACCGCCGCGCTTACCTCGTCGCTCGCCCCGGCCAGCGACAAAGCCGCGCTCTCGATGGGCGTGCGCAGGAGAACGATGAGAAGGCCGAGCGCACCGGCCACCAGCAGGCCGCGCGCCAGCACCGCCCGTTCCTCCACCGCATCGCGTCGCCCCACCGCCTGCGCGGCGAGGCCCACCGTGCCCATGCGCAGGAAGCCGAACACCCAGAACAGCATGTCGAAGATGACGGCGGCGAGCGCCACGCCGCCCAGCAGCGCCGCGCTGCCGAGCCGCCCCACCGCCGCCGCGTCCACCACGCCCAGCAAAGGCGTGGTGAGGTGCGCCAGCGTCATGGGCAGCGCGATGGCGAGCACGCGGCGGTGTGTGACGCCCCCCGAAACAGCCGCGAGCGACACGGCCTCAGCGCCGGCCGAACACGCGCATCAGGATCCACAGCGGGATGACGATGACGGCGCCGAGGAGGAAGTAGCGCCACATGCGCTCCACCGCCTCGAAGCTGAAGCTGAACAAGTTGCGGATGAGCCGCTGGAGGCTGGTGAGGATGTTCATCGGGTCGAGCCCAAGGGCGGCGAGAATCACGCCCACCACCACCGAGAGCAGAACGAGGCGCACCAGCACCCAGGCCGGCGAACCGCCGAAGAAGCGCGTGAGCTCGTTGTTCTCGGACATGGGCTGACCTCCTGTGACGGCCGTGATTTAGCACGACCGCCGAGCAGGGGGGAGACGGAGCCTGATCGGCCCGCTTACTTCCCGCCGAGGAAGTCCGTCACCAGCGCGATGGTGGCGGCGGGGTTCTCCTCCATGATCCAATGGCCGCTGCCGGGCACCACGTCGCCCTTCACGTCGGTGGCGGCGAAGCGCATCACCTCGGCCATGGTCAGGCCGAACGAATGCTCGCCGCCCAGCGCCAGCACCGGCACGGCGAGCTTGCCCGCCTTGAGGAATTCGACGTTGTCGATGGCGTCCTGATCGAAGGCGGCGAACTGGGCAAAGCCCGCGTGCATGGCGCCGGGCTGGGCATAGAGCGCGGCGTAATGCTCCCGCGCGGCCTCGGAGAAGTGGCTGGGATCGGCGGAGAATTCGTTCCAGAAGCGGTCGAGATAGATGCGCTCGCGCCCGGCGACGAGGCGTTCCATGTCCGGCCCGCCGAAGCGGAAATGCCAGAGCAGCGGATTCTTCAGGATTTCGTCCCACGGCCCGACGCCCGGCAGCGGCGCGTCGATGAGGGCGAATTTCGTCACCCGGTCGCGATACTGGGCGGCGAAGGCGAAGCCCACCATGTTGCCGATGTCGTGGGTGACGAGGGCTGCCTTGTCGATGCCGAGGGCATCGAGCACGCCGGCCATGTCGGCGCCCTGGGTCTTCTTGTCGTAGCCGCCGGGAGGCTTTTCCGAGAGGCCCATGCCGCGCAGGTCCGGCACCACCACCGTATGCGTCGGCGCCAGCGCTTGGGCGAGCGCGCCCCACATGTCGCCGGTCTCGCCATAGCCGTGGATGAGCAGCACCGCCGGCCCCTGCCCGCCCGTGCGGACATGGAGGGTGGTGCCGTTGGTGTCGATCTCCGTGGTGCGGAAATCGGCGGGAAAGGGAACGATCTGGCTGGCTTCGGGGGCAGTCGAAGACGTGTGGGGCATGGTTTCCTCCCCGCCGGTCGCTGGCGGATGCGCGAGATGCGCTAAGGGAAACATGCGCTCTTCCGATGACGCCTAGTAGTGGCGTTCGGCGCAAACTTCGCTTGCAAGGCGAAACTTGCCGCAGCGGCGGCCCGGGATCAGGATGCCCGCGCGTGTTGGGCCTCCCGCCGGGAAATTTGCCTCGCCCGCCCAAACCTGCTAACAGCCCCAGCTTCACACGGACGGCCATGCCGATCCCGCCGACCGGACCGAGAGCCCGGAGGCCCCCGCCCGACAGCGCGATGCGCCCTCGGGCGTGCTTTGCGTTGGCTTGATGCGGCGTCATCTCGTCCCACGCGGCGCGGGAGATCATAGCGGTCCGGTGTGAACCCTCAACGCATGGATGCCCATGTTCGATAACCTTTCCGACCGCCTCGGCGGCATACTCGACAAGCTGAAGCGGCGCGGCGCTCTCACCGAGGCCGACGTTGGCGAGGCCATGCGCGAGGTGCGCCGCGCGCTGATCGAGGCGGACGTGGCGCTGGACGTGGTGCGGTCCTTCACCGACCGGGTGCGCCAGCGCGCCGTCGGCGTGGAGGTCATCAAGTCCGTCACCCCCGGCCAGATGGTGGTGAAGATCGTCCACGACGAGCTCGTGGCGACGCTCGGCTCCGACGCCGACCCCATCGACCTGAATGCCCCCGCCCCGGTGCCGATCCTGATGGTCGGCCTGCAGGGCTCGGGCAAGACCACCTCCACCGCCAAGATCGCCAAGCGCCTCACCGAACGCGGCAAGCGCAAGGTGCTGATGGCCTCGCTCGACACCCGCCGTCCGGCGGCCATGGAGCAGCTGGCCACCCTCGGCAAGCAGGTGGAGGTCGCGACCCTTCCCATCGTCGCTGGCCAGTCTGCTGTGCAGATCGCCAAGCGCGCCATCGAGGCGGCCAAGCTCGGCGGCTTCGACGTGGTGATGCTCGACACCGCCGGCCGCGTCACCCTCGATGAGGGGCTGATGGCGGAGGTGGCCGAGGTGAAGGCCGTCACCAAGCCGCACGAGGTGCTGCTGGTCGCCGACAGCCTCACCGGCCAGGACGCGGTGAACACCGCGAAGGCGTTCGACGGCCGCGTCGGCCTCACCGGCATCGTGCTCACCCGTGCGGATGGCGATGGCCGCGGCGGCGCCGCGCTGTCCATGCGCGCCGTCACCGGCAAGCCCATCAAGCTGCTCGGCACCGGCGAAAAGATGGACGCGCTGGAGGATTTCGATCCCCACCGCGTGGCCGGCCGCATCCTCGGCATGGGCGACGTGGTCGCCCTGGTGGAGCGGGCCGCCGAGAATATCGACATCGAGAAGGCGAAGATCACTGCCGAGCGCATGCGCAAGGGCACCTTCGACCTCGACGACCTGCGCGGCCAGTTGGAGCAGATGTCCAAGATGGGCGGCCTCGGCGGGCTCATGGGCCTCATGCCCGGCGTCGCCAAGGTGAAGAACCAGATCGCCGCCGCCAATCTCGACGACAAGGTGTTCAAGCGGCAGGTGGCCATCATCAATTCGATGACCCCCAAGGAGCGCCGCGCCCCCAAGTTGCTCGATGCCTCGCGCAAGCGCCGCATCGCCGCCGGCTCCGGCACCAAGGTGGAAGAGATCAACCGCCTCCTGAAGATGCACCGCCAGATGGCCGACGTGATGAAGGCCATGGGCGGCGCCGCCGGCAAGCGCGGCCCGCTCGCGGGTCTCGCCGGCATGATGGGCTTCGGCGGCGGCGGCCCCTCCCCGGAGATGCTGCAGGAAATGGCGGAGAAGATGGGCAAGGGGGGCCCCGGCGGTGCCGGTGGCGGCCTCCCGCCGAACTTCCCCGGCCTGCCCGGCGGCGGCCTGCCGTCCAAATTCCCCGGCGGGCTCCCCGACCTGCCGAAGGGCTTTCCCGGAGTGGGAGGGCCCGGCAAGAAGAAGTAAAGCCAACGCCCCCTGCCGTCCCGGGCGCAGCCGTCGCCCTCCGGCTCGACCGGAGGGCCCATGGTCCGGCCGGGAGCGGAACCGGATGCGTGCGGAGCGGGTGCCCACCAGGCCCCGCACCGCCCCGCCGGCGCGGTGGGCCCTCCGGTCGAGCCGGAGGGCGACGGCAAACGAAATCACCCCGAATACGACACTCAAGACACTGATTTAAAAAGGAAGAAGACCATGTCCCTCAAGATCCGTCTCGCCCGCGGCGGCGCCAAGAAGCGTCCCTACTACCGCATCGTCATCGCCGACGCCCGCGCCCCGCGCGATGGCCGCTTCATCGAGAAGATCGGCACCTT
>JAYSCE010000072.1:11238-12397 GCA_041915035.1 Xanthobacter sp. | reverse complement strand
CATGATCCCCTTCCTGCTGGCGGCGATCCTGTTCAGCTATTTCGGCCTGCAGCGCCGCAAGTGGCAGCAGGGCGGGGCCGACTGAGCCCGCCCGTCACGCCCGCGCGCCGCCCCCCAATTCTGCGAGGACCACCATGGCCCAGCCCCAACCCGTTCAGATGACCGACAATTCCACGGGCATGAGCTATCTCGACAGCCTGCCCCGGCGGATCGTGACGGTGATCCTGCCGCTCATCATCTTCGTCTTCGTGCTGCTATTCCCGTTCTACTGGATGGCCATCACCGCCATCAAACCGAACTTCCAGCTCACGGACTACAACAACTACTCGCCGCTCTGGGTGGTGCAGCCGACGCTGGAGCACATCAAGTATCTCCTGTTCGAGACCTCCTATCCGCACTGGCTGTGGAACACGGTCTACATCTCGGTCGCGGCCACCCTCATCTCGCTGGTGACCAGCGTGTTCGCGGCCTATGCCATCGAGCGCCTGCGCTTCAACGGCTCGCGCTGGGTGGGCCTCGGCATCTTCCTCGCCTATCTGGTGCCGCCGTCGATCCTGTTCATCCCGCTCGCCATCATGGTGTTCGGCCTCGGCATCTACGACACCAAGCTGGCGCTGATCCTCACCTATCCCACCTTCCTCGTGCCCTTCTCCACCTGGCTGCTGATGGGCTATTTCCGCTCCATCCCGTTCGAGCTGGAGGAATGCGCCCTGGTGGACGGCGCCTCGCGCTGGCAGATCCTCATCAAGGTGCTGCTGCCGCTCTCGGTGCCGGGGCTGATCTCGGCGGGCATCTTCTCCTTCACCCTGTCGTGGAACGAGTTCATCTACGCCCTCACCTTCATCCAGTCGTCGGAGAACAAGACCGTGCCGGTGGGCGTGCTCACCGAGCTGGTGCGCTCGGACGTCTATGAGTGGGGATCGCTAATGGCCGGCGCCCTCATCGGCTCGCTGCCGGTGGTGATCCTCTATTCCTTCTTCGTGGACTACTACGTGTCGTCCATGACCGGAGCGGTGAAGGAGTAGGGCACGCCTTTCGGGCGCGGCGTCCCCCTCGCCCGAACGCCAATTGTCCGCTTGCCCTTGCGCGCGCGCCGTGGCACCCCTTGCCGCGGCTCGTTGCGGTGCATCATGCGCCGCTGAAAGCGGGGGGTGGGGAT
>JAYSCE010000072.1:7952-11228 GCA_041915035.1 Xanthobacter sp. | reverse complement strand
CGAGCGCGTGATCGAAGGGATCTTGTTCCGCAGCCGCTGGATTCTCGCGCCCTTCTATGTCGGCCTCGTCGTGGGCATGCTGGTGCTGCTGTTCAAGTTCGGCCACGAGCTGCTGCACTTCGTCCTGCACGCCGTCTCGGCCACCGAGAGCGACATCATCCTCGGCATCCTCGCCCTCGTGGACCTGACGCTCACCTGCAACCTCGTGGTGATCGTCATCTTCTCCGGCTACGAGAATTTCGTCTCCAAGATCGATCCCGACGGCCACCCCGACTGGCCGGACTGGATGACGCGGGTGGACTTCACCGGCCTTAAGCAGAAGCTGCTCGCCTCCATCGTCGCCATCTCGGCCATCCAGCTGCTCAAGGCGTTCATGAATCTCGACAAGGGGAACATGAGCGAGAACACGCTGACTTGGCTCGTCATCATCCATGTGGTGTTCGTGGGCTCGAGCCTCGTCCTCGCCTGGTCGGACAAGCTCTCCAACAACAAGCACTGAGCGCCGCGCCGGCTTGGGATCACCCGCCCGCCATCTCCTCCACCGTCGCCGCAGCACCGCGCGCCAGGAGGCGGGCGAGGGCGTCGCGCACGGGGCCGGCGAAGCGCGGGTCGGCGCCGAGGTCGGCGAACACTTCCCGCACCGACAGAAGGGCCGGGGCGAGGCGCGCGGCATCGGGGCCGGCCTCGTCCGCCAGCGCCTTCAGGCGGGCGGCGAGGGGATCGCGCACGTCGATGGTGTTGCCCTGCTCGTCCCGCCCGGTCACGTAGCGCATCCAGCCGGCGATGCCGAGAGCGAGGAGCGGGATGGGGGCTCCTGCGGCCAGCCGGTCGCGGGCGGTGGCGACGAGGCGTTGGGGCAGCTTCTGCGAGCCATCCATGGCGATCTGCCACGTGCGGTGCCGGAGCGCCGGATTGGCGAATCGCTCCCGTAGTGCCCGTTTATAGGCGGACACGTCCACGCCCGCGGGCAGATGCAGGGTGGGCGTCACCTCCTCGTCCTGCAGGCGCGCGACCAGCCGGGCGAAGGCGGGCGCCACCATGGTGTCGGCGATGGTGGCATGGCCTGCGAGATAGCCGAGATAGGCGAGGGTGGAATGGGCGCCGTTCAGCAGGCGCAGCTTCATGTGCTCGAACGGCTCGACGTCCGAAACCAGTTCCACCCCCACCTCCTCAAGCGGCGGACGGCCGAGGGGGAAACGATCCTCCACCACCCATTGGGTGAACGGCTCGGCCATCACCGGCCATGCGTCCGCCATCCCGAGCCCGGCGGCGACCAGCGCGCGGTCGTCGTCCGTGGTGGCGGGCACGATGCGGTCCACCATGGTGGAGGGGAAGGCGACCTCGCCCGCGACGAAGCGGCCGAGGTCATCATCGCGCAGGGCCGCGAGGCGGGCCGTCACCCGCGCCACGGTCTTGCCGTTGGCCGGGAGGTTGTCGCAGGTGAGCACGGTGAAGGGGGCGATGCCGGCGGCGCGGCGGCGGGCGAGCGCTTCCACCAGATAGCCCGGCGCGCTCGCCGGGCGGTGCGGATTTGAGAGGTCGGCGCGGATGTCCGGATGCGCCTCGTCCAGCGTGCCCGAGGCGGGATCGTGGCAATAGCCCTTCTCGGTGACGGTGAGGGTGACGATGCGCACGCGCGGATCGCACATGGTCGCCAGCAAAGCTTCGGGATCACGCGGCGCCACCAGCAGCCGGCGGAGCGATCCGATGACGCGCAGCTTGTCCCCCGCGCCGGAGCGCTCGGCGAGGGTGTAGAGCCCGTCGTGCGGATCGAGCGCGTCGGAGGTGTCGGGCGAGCGCAGGCTGGCGCCGCAGATGGCCCAGCCCGCGTGCCCGCGCGAGAGGATGGCATCGAGATAGGCCGCCTGATGGGCGCGGTGGAAGGCGCCGACGCCCAGATGCACCACCCCCACCTCCGCCGCCGCGATGTCATAAGCCGGGTGGGCGACGGCGGCAGGCACATCGGCGAGGGTCGAAAGCGAGAGCGGGGGGCTCAAAGCCTGTAGGCCTTCTTGGCGAGGCCATAGGCGAGGTCGCGTGCCACCTCCGCTGCCTCGTCCTCGTCCAGCCGGTGCTCGCAGACGAGTTCGGCGAGGAAGCCGCAATCGATGCGCCGCGCCACGTCGTGCCGAGCGGGGATCGAGGGGAAGGCGCGGGTGTCGTCGTTGAAGCCCACCGTGTTGTAGAAGCCGGCGGTCTCCGTGGTCATGGCGCGGAAGCGCTTCATGCCCTCCGGGCTGTCGTGGAACCACCAGGCCGGGCCGAGCCGCAGCGCCGGATAATGGCCGGCGAGCGGCGCCAGCTCCCGCGCATAGCTCGTCTCGTCCAAAGTGAAGAGGATGATGGTGAGGCCGGCTTCGTTGCCGAAGCGGTCCAGCAGCGGCTTCAGCGCACGCACATATTCGGTGGGGGAGGGGATGTCCGCCCCCTTGTCCCGGCCGAAGCGGGCGAAGATCTGGCCGTTGTGGTTTCGCACGGCACCGGGATGGATCTGCATCACCAGCCCGTCCTCCAGGCTCATGCGCGCCATCTCGGTGAGCATCTGGCCGCGGAACAGCTCGGCATCCTGCGCGCTGACGGGCGCATTGCCGGTGACACGGCGGAACAGCGCCTCGGCTTCCTGCGGCGGCAGGTCGAAGGTCGCGGCGGTCGGGTGGCCGTGGTCCGAGGAGGTCGCGCCGAAGGTCTTGAAGAAGGCGCGGCGCTTGCGGTGGGCGGCGAGATAGCCCGTCCATGAAAAGGTGTCCTCCCCGGTGAGCTCGCCGAAGCGCGCGAGATTGGCGGAAAAGCCCTCGAACTCGGGGTCCACCACCGGATCGGGCCGATAGGCCGTCACCACCCGCCCGGCCCAGCCGCTGGCGCGGATTTCCGCATGGGCGGAAAGGTCGTCCAGCGGGCTCTCGGTGGTGGCGATCACCTCGATGTTGAAGCGCTCGAACAAAGCGCGCGGGCGGAAGGCGTCCTGCTGCAGCTTCTCGGCGATGAGGTCGTAGGCGGCATCCGCGTTCCTCTCGCTGAGCCGCTCTTCCAGCCCGAACAGGGTGGCGAAGGCATGGTCCAGCCACGCCCGCGTGGGGGTGCCGCGGAATAGGTGGTAGTTGGCCGCGAACAGGCGCCAGATGGCCCGGCCGTCCTGCTCCGTCTCGCCGCCGTCGGCGCGGGGAACGCCGAGCTTTTCCAGCGGGATGCCCTGAGAGTAGAGCATCCGGAACACATAATGGTCCGGCACCACGAAGAGGCGCGCGGGATCGGGAAAGTTCTCGTTGAAGGCGTACC
>JAYSCE010000072.1:6425-7929 GCA_041915035.1 Xanthobacter sp. | reverse complement strand
GGCCGTGGGGCGAGACGAGGGGCCGCGCCTCCACCTCCGCATAGCGCCGGCGCGCCACCGCGCGCACGGAGGGGTCTGCGGGCAGCAGGCGGTCGGGATGGAGGAGGCTGGACACAGGACTCACCTCGCGTTCACGGCATCGGCGGGGGCGCCTTCCGCCTCGAAATAATCGGGATGCGCGGCGCCCAGATCCTCGACGCTGGGGATGACCCGGCCGAGATGGGCGGCCATGGCCTTTTCCGCGCCGTCCGCATCGCCCGCGCCGATGGCGTCGGCCACGCTCTGGTGTTCCGCGATGACGCTGGCGCGGCGCTGGGGGGAGGGTAGGGTGAGGAGGCGGCAGCGGTCCACATGCGCCTTCTCCTGCCTTATGACCCGCCAGATGTTGGGGTGGCCGGCCAGCTCGGCGATGATCTGGTGGAAGGCCTCGTCGGCGGCGTGGAAATCGGCCAGCGCGCCGGCGCGGTGGGCGGCACGCTGCTGGCGCAGGGTGGCAAGAAGCGGCGCCATCATCACCCGGCGGGCCTTCTCCGGCAGCGCCGCCACATGGGCGGCAGCCTCCCGCACGCTGGTGCGCTCCAGCGCGTTGCGGATGATCATGGCGTCGCGCACCTCGGGCACCGAGATGCGCGAGACGAAGGTGCCGTACTGGGGGAAAATGTCCACCAGCCGCTCGTCCGCCAGCTTCAGGATGGCCTCGCGCACCGGCGTGCGACTGACCCCGTAGGCGAGGGCGATCTGCTTTTCCTGCAGCGGTGCGCCCGGCGGAAGCGTCATGGCCACGATGTCGTCGCGCAGGGCGGCGTGGATGCGCGATGACGCCGGCACCGCGCGGACATTCTCGCTGCGAAGCGCCGGCCTGCGCCTGAGATCCGCCCCCGTCGCCACCACCGTTTCTGCCTCCCCCGGTACTCTGCCCGCTCTTGCGGCGTCTGCCGTACTAATATATTAGCATATCAAGGGCGTCAACGAAGGCGCAGGCCCGACGGGGCCGGGGACAAGGGTCGGGGAGACGTGCTCATGGGGATGGAGGCGGGCATCGCGCCGCGCACCCTTCGGCTTTCTGCGAAGGACAATCTGGCGGTGGCGCTGGACGAGGTCGCGCCCGGCGGGTCGGTCGCGGGCGTCGTCGCCACCCAGCGCATCCCTCGCGGCCACAAGATGGCTATCGAGCCCATTCCGACCGGCGCGCCGGTGGTGAAGTTCGGCCAGATCATCGGCTTTGCCAGCGCGGACATCGCCCCCGGCGCCCACATCCACACCCACAATGTCGTGCTGCACGATTTCGCCCGTGATTACGCTTTCGCCGCCGATGCCCGGGACGATGCGCTGCTGCCGGAGGCCGAGCGCGCCCACTTCATGGGCTTTCGCCGCTCCAACGGGCGCACCGGCACGCGCAACTATCTCGGCATCCTCACCAGCGTGAACTGCTCGGCCTCGGTTGCTCGGTTCGCGGCGCAGGCGGCCGAGCGCTCGGGCATCCTCAGCGAGTTTCCGGGCATCG
>JAYSCE010000072.1:0-6415 GCA_041915035.1 Xanthobacter sp. | reverse complement strand
CCACGGCACCGGCTGCGGCATGGCCTCCAAGGGCGAGGGCTACGACGTGCTCTCGCGCACGCTCTGGGGCTACGCTACCCACCCCAACTTCGCCGCGGTGGTGATGGTGGGGCTCGGCTGCGAGATGTTCCAGATAGCCCGCTTCAAGTCCGAATACGGGGTGGAGGAGGCGGACGGCTTCCGCACCCTGACCATTCAGGACGAGGGCGGCACGCGCCGCACGGTGGAGCATATCCTCGGCACGCTGGAGGAGATGGCGCCGCGCGCTGCCGCGTCCCGGCGGGAGGCGCGGCCGGCGTCCGAGATCGTGTTGGCGCTGCAATGCGGTGGTTCGGACGGCTATTCGGCGCTCACCGCCAATCCGGCGCTCGGAGTCGCGTCCGACCTGCTGGTGGCGCAGGGCGGCACCTCCCTCCTTTCCGAGACGCCGGAAATCTACGGCGCCGAACACCTGCTCACCCGCCGCGCCGCGACCCGCGAAGTGGGGGAGAAGCTGGTCGCCCGCATCAAGTGGTGGGAGGAGTACACCGCCCGCAATGCGGGGGAGATGAACAACAATCCTTCGCCCGGCAACAAGGCTGGCGGGCTCACCACCATCCTTGAGAAATCGCTCGGCGCCGCCGCCAAGGGCGGCTCCTCGACCCTGCGCGCGGTCTATGAATATGCCGAGCCGGTGACGGATGCCGGCTTCGTCTTCATGGATACGCCGGGCTACGATCCGGTGGCCGCCACCGGGCAGGTGGCGGGCGGGGCGAACGTGATCTGCTTCACCACCGGCCGCGGCTCCGCCTTCGGTGCCAAGCCCACCCCGTCCATCAAGCTCGCCACCAATTCCGACATCTATCGCCGGATGGAAGAGGACATGGACATCAATTGCGGCGACGTGCTCGACGGCGTGTCGCTGGACGAAAAGGGCCGCGAGATCTTCGACAAGGTGCTGGCCGTCGCCTCCGGCGCCCACACCAAGTCCGAGGAACTGGGCTACGGCGATGCCGAGTTCGTGCCCTGGCAGATCGGCGCGGTGATGTAGGCCGCCGCGCCCATTGGAAGTGAACGGCCCGAACGGCCGCAATAAACGGAAGAATCCGTCAGACTCTCAGGGAGAACGCCCATGCTGACCCGACGCCGACTGACCGCCCGCGCCGTAGCTTTCGCGCTCTCGAGCCTGGCGCTGCCGGGCCTTGCGCTTCCGGCGATGGCGCAGACCACGCTGCGCTCCGCCGACATCCATCCGGATGGCTATCCGACCGTCGAATCCGTGAAGTATTTCGGCGAGATCATCGAGAAGAAGTCGAACGGCAAGTACAAGGTACAGGTCTTCTCCTCCGGCCAGCTCGGCGGCGAGAAGGACACCATCGAGCAGACACGCTTCGGCGTCATCGATCTCAACCGCGTCAACACCGCGCCGTTCAACAATCTGATTCCGGAGACGGCGGTGCTCGGCATGCCGTTCCTGTTCCGCTCCACCGAGCACATGTACAAGGTGGTGGACGGCCCCATCGGCGCGGAGATCGCCAAGGCGTTCGAGCCGCACGGCCTTGTGGTGCTGGGCTTCTTCGATTCGGGCGCCCGCTCCATGTACAATTCCAAGAAGCCCATCAAGACGCTCGACGACATGAAGGGCATGAAGATCCGCGTGCAGCAGTCGGATCTGTTCATCGCGATGATCAACGCGCTCGGCGCCAATGCGACGCCCATGCCCTTCGGCGAGCTTTACTCCGGCCTGCAGACCGGCCTCGTGGACGGCGCGGAGAACAATTATCCCTCCTATGACTCCGTGAAACATTACGAGGTGGCGAAATACTATTCGCTCACCGAGCATTCGCTGGCGCCGGAGGTGTTCGTGATGTCGAAGCGCGCCTTCGACAAGCTGAGCCCCGAGGACCAGAAGATCTTCAAGGAAGCCGGCCTTGAAGCCACGAAGAAGATGCGCGAGCTCTGGGCCAAGCGCGACGTCGAGGCCAAGGATCACGTGGTCAAGGGTGGCGCCATCATCAATGAGGTGGACAAGAAGCCCTTCATCGACGCGATGAAGCCGGTCTACGACAAGTTCGTCACCACCGACAAGATGAAGGACCTCGTCGCCCGCATTCGGGCGGTGAACTGAAGGCGCGGCATCGGCCGGGCCCGCGCGGCCCGGTCATTGTCCGGGGAGGCGCAGCGGCATGACCATCAAGTCCAGCGAACGTTCCGGCGGGGGCGGCGAGGCCGAAAGGCCGGTGCCGCTCATCGCCTTGAGGCGGGTGGTCCGCCTGCTGTCCGCGATCGCGCTGTGGATCTCCGGCGCCGGGCTCGTCGCCATGACGGCAGCGGTGTTCTGGCAGGTGATCGGCCGCTATGTGCTGAACGCCTCGCCGAGCTGGACCGAGCCGCTGTCCCTGCTGCTCATGAGCTGGTTCATCCTGCTCGGCGCCGCGGTGGGCGTGCGCGAGAACATGCACCTCGGCTTCGAGATCGGGCTGCATTTCGCAACGCCGCCGGTGCGGCGGGCCATGGAGATCACCACCCACATCCTCGTCATGGGCTTCGGCGCGGCCATGGCCTGGTACGGCTGGGACCTCGCCATGGGCACCTGGAGCGCCAAGATGGCGGGCGTGGACCTGCCGCAGGGCGTCGACTACCTGCCGCTGGTGGGCGGCGGCGCGCTCATCTGCCTGTTCTCGTTCGAGCGGCTGCTCACCGACCTCACCGAGGGCCGGGTGCCGGAAGTGCCGCTCGCCCATGTCCACACCGTGGAATGACGCCGGAAAAGACCCATGGCCATCACCATCCTCTTCGGCGTCTTCGCGCTGCTCCTTGTCATCGGCACGCCGGTGGCCTTCTGCCTCGGCCTCGCCTCGCTCGCGACCGTGCTTTATCTCGACCTGCCGCCGGTGGTGGTGTTCCAGCAGCTGAATTCGGGCATGAACGCCTTCTCCATGCTGGCGATCCCCTTCTTCATCTTCGCCGGTGACCTGATGATGCGCGGCGGCATCGCCGACCGGCTCATCGGCATGGCGGCGAGCCTCGTCGGGCATCTGCGCGGCGGCCTGGGCCAGGTGAACGTGGTGGCCTCCACCCTGTTCGGCGGCATTTCCGGCTCGGCGGTGGCCGATGCCTCGGCCATCGGCGGCATCATGATCCCGCAGATGGCGCGTCACGGCTACGCGAAGGACTATGCGGTCAACGTGACGGTGAATTCGGCGATCATCGCGCTGATGATCCCGCCGTCCCACAACATGATCATCTATTCCCTGTCGGCGGGCGGCACCATTTCCATCGCCGACCTGTTCACCGCGGGCATCATGCCGGGCATACTGCTCGCCGCGGCGATGATGATTACGGCCTATGTGGTGGCGCGCAATCGCGGCTATCCGGCCGGCACCTTTCCGGGCTGGTATGGCGTGCTGCGGTCGGTGGTGGCGGCCATCCCGGGCATCATGCTCATCGGCATCATCTTCGGCGGCGTGCGCTCGGGCATCTTCACCGCGACGGAAAGCTCCTGCATCGCCGTCATCTACGCCTTGCTGGTGACGACGCTCGTTTATCGCGAGATGAAGTGGGCGGACTTCGTGGAGGCGACGCTCGGCGCGGTGCGCACCACGGCCATGGTGCTGCTCGTCATCGGCACGGCGGCGTCGTTCGGCTGGCTCATGGCCTTCCTGCAGGTGCCGAAGGCCACCATCGAGATGATGCAGGCGGTCTCGTCCAACCCCTACGTCATCCTGCTCCTCATCAACATCATCCTGCTCATCCTCGGCACCTTCATGGACATGGCGCCGATGATCATCATCTGCACGCCGATCTTCCTGCCGCTGGTGAAGGCCTTCGGCATCGATCCCGTGCATTTCGGGGTGATCCTGATCCTCAACGCCGGCATCGGGCTGAACACGCCGCCCGTGGGCTCGGTGCTGTTCGTGGGCTGCGCGGTGGGCAAGATCACCATCGGCGAGGCGATGAAGACCATCTGGCCCTTCTTCGGCGCCTCCATCGCGGTGCTGATGATCGTCACCTACGTGCCGGCCGTGTCGCTCTGGCTGCCGGCCATGTTCCGCTAGTCCCGTACTGCCCCGAAAGTCTGCCCCCATGATGATCGACGTGCGCCATGTGCATCACCAGGACGCCACCCGCGGCTTCGACACCGAGGCGCTGAGGCGCAACTATCTGGTGGAGCGCCTGTTCGAGCCCGGACTGGTGCTGCTCACCTACAGCCATGTGGAGCGCTTCGTCATCGGCGGCGCCATGCCGGTCACGGTGCCGCTGGCGCTGGAGAGCGACAAGGCGACCATCGGCTCGCCGAACTTTCTCGACCGGCGGGAACTGGGCATCTTCAACATCGGCGGTGCCGGCAAGGTGCGCGTCGATGGCGTTTCCCATGCGCTCGGCCATCGGGATGCGATCTATGTGCCCATGGGCACGAAGGAGGTGCTGTTCACCTCCGGCAGCGCCGATGCGCCGGCCCGCTTCTACCTGCTCTCCACCCCGGCCCATGCGCGGTATGAGACCAAGGTGGTGCGCATCGCGGAAGCCAAGAAGATGCTGCTCGGCGAGGTGGCGACCGCCAACCGACGCACCATCTACCAGATGATCCATCCGGACGTGGTGACCTCCTGCCAGCTCGTCATGGGCATGACCCAGCTCGACGAGGGCAATGTCTGGAACACCATGCCCTGCCATGTCCACGACCGGCGCTCGGAGGTCTATCTCTATTTCGACCTCATGGCGGACGCCCGCGTCATCCACCTCATGGGCCAGCCCGACCAGACGCGCCACATCGTGGTGGCGGACGGGCAGGCGGTGATCTCGCCGCCCTGGTCCATCCATTCCGGCTGCGGCACCCGGGCCTACACCTTCATCTGGGGCATGGGCGGCGACAATATCGACTATACGGACATGGACATGGTGGCCATGGACCAGCTGAAGTGAGCCGAGACACCCGCTTGAACCCGTTCGATCTGTCCGGCCGCAGGGCCATCGTCACCGGCGCCAACACCGGCCTCGGCCAGGCCATCGCGGTGGCGCTCGCCGCCGCCGGCGCGGGCGTCGTGGGCGTCGGCCGCTCGGCCATGGACGAGACCGCCGCTCTGGTGGCCGCCGCGGGCGGCAGCTTCACGCCCGTGCGCGCCGACCTCGGCACGCTCAAGCCCATCGACCGCATCGTCGCGGAGGCGGAGATCGGCGGGCGCATCGACATCCTCGTGAACAATGCTGGCATCATCCGCCGCGCCGACGCCATCGACTTCTCGGAAAAGGACTGGGATGAGGTGATGGACGTGAACCTCAAGTCCACCTTCTTCCTCACCCAGGCCGTCGCCCGGCGGATGCTGGCGGACGGCAAGGGGGGCAAGGTCGTCAACATCGCCTCGCTGCTCTCCTTCCAGGGCGGCATCCGCATCCCGTCCTATACCGCGAGCAAGAGCGGCCTTGCCGGGCTCACGCGATTGCTGGCCTGCGAGTGGGCGGCCAAGGGCATCAATGTGAATGCCATCGCTCCCGGCTATTTCGTCACCAACAACACCGAGGCCCTGCGCGCGGATGCGGACCGCAACGCCGCCATCCTCGGCCGCATTCCGGCCGGCCGCTGGGGCGACCCGACCGACATCGGCGGCGCGGCGGTGTTCCTGTCGTCGCGGGCGGCGGATTATGTGCACGGCGTCGTGCTGCCGGTGGACGGCGGCTGGCTGGCGCGCTGATAACGATTGCTCCGGCGGCCCCCGCCCGGCGGCAGGATTGGAGAGAGCATGAGCGAGAAGGGCAATGTCTTCGCCTTCGCCGACACCACGCCGGTGGAGGTGGTGGACGAGGTGGTGAGCCGGCAGATCCTCACCTTCAACGACGAGATCATGCTGGTCCGCGTCATCGCCCGCGCGCCGGGGCCCATGGGCGTGCCGCACAGCCATCCGCACGTGCAGATCACCAGCGTGGAGAGCGGCGTGTTCGAGCTGACCATCGGCGGGCGCACCGAGCGCCTGAAGGCGGGCGACAGCTTCTATGTGCCCTCGGGCACCCACCATGGCGCGGTGTGCATCGAGCCCGGCGTGCTGGTGGACGTGTTCACGCCCATGCGCGCGGATTTCGTGAAGCCTGGCTGAGGCTCATTTCCCCGCGGCGGCGGCGAGCTTTGCGGCGAGGGCGGGGCCGTCGCCCGGAATGCGGAAGGTCTTGACCCGCGCCGTGGCGCCCGAAGCGAGCCGCACCTGCGAGGCGGCGACACCGGCCGCGCCGGCCACCACCTTGGCGACGGCGGCGGTGGCGGCGCCATCCTCCGGCGCCACCCGGACCCGTACCTTCAGCACCTCGCGGCCATCCGAAAGGGCCGCGACGCCGTCCACCCCATCGCGGCCGCCACGCGGCGTCGCCCGCACCGTGACTTCCACGCCGTCCGGCAGGATGCGCACGAAGGCGTCCACGCCGATGTGCGCGCCCACGCGCACGC
>JAYSCE010000071.1:0-12453 GCA_041915035.1 Xanthobacter sp. | reverse complement strand
GGTCGCGCGTCATATAATAGCCGTGGCGGGGATGGCCGAGGCAGAGCGCCATGTAGCGGCTGACCGGCATGGGGCCTTCAGCGGCAATCAGCGGCCGGATTTCCTCTGCGAGCAGCGAGCTCACGGCGCTGGCTTGGGCTTCAGCGCGTAAAGGAGCAGGCCGAGCCCCGCCAGCACCAGGGGCACGGAGAGCCACATGCCCATGGTGGTGCCGAAGGCGAGATAGCCGAGCTGAACATCCGGCTCGCGGAAGAACTCGCCGATGATGCGTCCGATACCGTAGCCAATACCGAAGATGCCCGCGACGACACCGGGGCGCTTCAGCTCGCCGCTGCGCACCACCAGCAGCATGACGCAGAACAGAACAATGCCCTCCAGCCCCGCCTCGTAGAGCTGGCTCGGATGGCGCGGCAGCGGCCCGCCATGGGGGAAGACGATAGCCCATGGCACATCTGCCGGCCGTCCCCACAGCTCGCCGTTGATGAAGTTGGCGAGGCGGCCGAAGAACAGACCGATGGGCGCCACCACGGCGGCGACATCGAGCATCGAGAAGACCGGGATGCCGCGGGAGCGGGCGAACAGCACGAGCGCGAGCAGCGTGCCAGCGAGTCCGCCGTGGAACGACATGCCCCCCTTCCACACGGCGAAGATGTCCGCCGGGTTCTGCGCGAAGAAGGCCGGATTGTAGAAAAGGACGTAACCCAGGCGCCCGCCGAGGATCACGCCCAACGTCGCCCAGAACAGGGCGTCGTCGAGGTCCTGCGGGGTCATGGGCGAGGTGCCGCCCCACAGCGCGGGGCGCGAAACCAGACGCCGCGCCAGCAGCCAGCCGATGACGAGGCCGGCGATGTAAGCGAGCGCGTACCAGCGGATCGCCAGCGGGCCCACCTGGATCAGCACCGGATCGATGGCGGGGAATGGCAAAGCGAGGGTGGGCATCGGCTCCCCGTATGTCGGCACCGGCGCCGCCGGATGACGAGCCATGTGCCGCGACGGGCGAGTCCGCGTCAAGCCACGGGTCGGGCGTGATTCGGTCGCGCCACATTTTACCTAAGGTGAGGTGGTATTTCAGGAGGAAACGGGAGGAGCAGGCCATGGAAACGCAGACAGAGCGGCAGCAGGCGCCGGAAGAGGCATGGCTGAGGCGGCTTGTCGGTGAATGGAGCGTGGAATCCCCGGCACCGGACGGCCAGGGCACCATCAAGGGCCGCGAAACGGCGCGGCTGTTCGGCACCTGGGTGCTGTTGGACGGCACCTCGCAGATGCCGGACGCCAGCATCCACGCGAGCCTCATGACGCTGGGATATGATCCGGCGCGCGGCAAAGTGGTAGGGAGCTGGATCGGCTCCATGATGAGCCATCTGTGGGTCTATGAGGGCGAGCTCGATGCGGCGGGGACGACGCTGACCCTCGCCACTCGCGGTCCGGCGATGGACGGCAGTGGCGACAGCGCCGAGTATGAGGACATCATCGCCTTCGACGGCGAGGATGCGCGTCTTCTCACGTCGCGCCAGCGCCAGCCGGACGGCACATGGCGAGACCTCTTCTGCGTGCGCTACAGCCGGGAGGGATGACGGAGCGGCTGGGGGGACAGGAACAGCGATGTTGCGCTGCACCCTTGCGTCCCGCCCGCTCTGTCGCCATGTTCGCCGAACCGGCTTCCGCCGGACTGATTTCGCCGCGGACGGAGCGCGGCTGCCTGGCCCCAGGAGGCTTCCATGACCCAGACCACCGGTCGCCTTTTCGACGAGATGGCGCGTCTCGTGAACGATGCCGCTGGAGTGGCCCAGGGGGTCCGGCGCGAGGCCGAGACGGTCATGCGGTCGCAGGTCGAGCGCCTTCTGCGCGACATGGACGTGGTGAAGCGCGAGGAGTTCGAGGCGGTGAAAGACATGGCCGCCGAGGCTCGCATGGAGAATGAGCGCCTCGCCGCCCGTATCGCCGTGCTGGAAGCGAACCTGCGCATTCACACCCATCCCACCGCCACCGGCTCCACCGGCCCGGAGACCGAAGTGCCCGGCGGACCGGTCTGACGTATTCCGTTAGGTAACTTGCGGCGGCATCCAGCCCCTGCGACAAAAGGGCACCGGGCGGATGGCTCACCCACAATCTGTCGTAGCGGGGTCAACTTTACCCGCGATATACTGATTTTCGTGGCGATTCGGAGCCGGTTCGTCGTAGCGCTCGAATACGACGGGGCGCAGCCTCGCCAGGATGCTCTCTTGAAGGACACGCTCTTTCGGGACATGTCCTGACGGCGAGCCTCCGAACGGCACGCCGCCTGCGCCTGCCCTGGCTCCTGTCTGCCCGTGGCCTGTCGCACGGAGTGTCGCTTTCGACCCTCTCCGCGTTCCTCACACCGCGAGGTCGAGGCCATGTCTCTCATCGACATCGAAGCCGATGCGCCGGCGAACCCCGTTGATCTCGTGGAGCAGCTCGCTGCTCTGCGTGACTGGTCGTTCGAGCGCTCCGACGAGGACGAGATCACCCTCTCGCTCGCCAGCCGCTGGACAGACTGCCATGTCTCCTTCCAGTGGATGGATGAGCTCGAGGCGCTCCACGTGGCCTGCGCCTTCGACTTCAAGGTGCCGGACGGGCGCCGCCCCGAGGTGCTGAAGCTCCTCGCCCTCGTCAACGAGCAGATGTGGCTGGGCCATTTCGACATGTGGTCGCAGGAAGGCGTCATCATGTTCCGCCATGCCCTGGTGCTGGCGGGCGGCGCCACCGCCTCTGATCGCCAGTGCGAGGCCATCCTCGACGCCGCCCTCGATGCGGTCGAGCGCTACTATCCCGCCTTCCAGTTCGTGGTCTGGGCCGGCAAGACTGCTCGCGAGGCCATGGACACGGCCCTCTTCGAGACTGTCGGCGAGGCCTGAGCCTCGCCACTGAGGGCCGGCGGCAGTCGGTCCTCTGGCGTCCGTGCTGTGGGTGCGATCCCCGCCGCCGATGTGGCGCGGGGCGTGAGCCTCCTCTATGTGATGTCCTCTGCGGGACCCGCGGGCGCGGACGTGCCCGCAGCAGGTCCGGTTCAAGAGGCGGTCATGAGCGAGAGCGTGCTGAAATCCCTGTCTGGTCCGGTGGTGCTGCTCGGCTGCGGCAAGATGGGCTCGGCCATGCTGGAAGGCTGGCTCAAGCTGGGCCTCCCGGCGGACAAGGCCGTGGTGCTCGATCCCAACCTGACGGCCGAAGCGGCGTCGGCGCTCGTGGCCAAAGGTGTCTCGGTCAATCCCCTACACGAGGCTATAGCTGCTCCGTCCGTTGTGCTTCTCGCTGTCAAGCCGCAGGTGGCGCCCGAGGCGCTTCCGGCGGTCGCCGCACTCGTGAAGCCTGGCACCCTTGTCGTCTCGGTGATGGCGGGGCGCACCATGGCGTTCATGGGCAACATCTTCGGCGCGGATGCCGCGATCGTGCGTTCCATTCCCAACACACCCGCCGCCATCGGGCGTGGCGTGAGCGTCGCGGTGCCCTCGCCGGTCGTGACGCAGGCGCAGAAGGATCTCACCGCCGCGCTGCTCGGCGCCATCGGCATCGTCGAATGGGTCGATGACGAGGCTCTGATGGACGCGGCGACGGCGGTCTCCGGCTCCGGCCCCACCTATGCCTTCCTCCTCGCCGAAGTAATGGCGCAGGCCGGCGCGGCTGCCGGCCTTCCGGCTGACCTCTCCGCTCGCATCGCCCGCGCGACCGTGGCCGGTGCGGGGGCACTGATGGACCAGTCCGACCTTTCCGCAGCGACGCTTCGCCAGAACGTGACCTCCCCGGGCGGCACCACGGCGGCGGCGCTGGCCGTTCTCATGGATGAAGGCCGCGGCTTTCCGCCCCTGATGGTGGAGGCCGTCGCCGCTGCCACCCGGCGCGGCAAGGAACTCGCCGGCTGAGGGCACAGTCTTTTATCGAGGAGAAGGGCGATGACTGCCGAGACCACGCGCGACGCCTGCCTGCGCAGCTTCCTCGACCTCCTGGCAGACAAGCCGTTCCGCGCCATCTCGCTGTCCGAGGTGGCCGAGCGGTGCGGTGTGCCGCTGGCGCAAATGCGCGCCTCCTTCGCCATCACCGACGACCTCCTCGCTGCCTTTTTCCGCGCCACTGACCGGCAGGTGCTCGCTGAAGGCGGCCCGGACAGCGACGATCTGGCGGGGGAGGGGCCGCGGGAGCGGCTGTTCGAAGTGCTCATGCGCCGCCTTGATGCGCTCGAGCCCCACAAGGAGGCCGTGCGCGGCCTCATCCGCTCCGCCCGCCGTGACCCAACCCTCGCTCTGACGCTGCTGCGTCACTCAGAAGCGTCGCAGCGTTGGATGCTGGCCGCGGCCGGGATCGATTGCGCGGGCCTGTCCGGCAGCGTCCGGGCCAAGGGGCTGGCTCTTCTGTTCGCCCGCGTGCTCGACACCTGGCTGAAGGACGAGGATCCGGGTCTCGCGCCCACCATGGCGGCGCTGGACCGCGAGCTGGAGCAGGGCGGCAAGCTGCTCGGGATGCTGGACGATCTCGCCTATATCGCCATCCCCTGGCGCAAACGTCGCGCTTCGGCGCAGACCGCCGATGCGCCGCGGGAGGAGTCGGCGTCCGCCGCCTGAAGCGGGCCGCCTGACCTTGCTCTCGCAACGACGGCCTGCCATGGGACGGGCATGAGCGCCCCCCGCGAAGAACCCATCGCCCTCTATATCGACGCCGACGCGTGCCCGGTGAAGGAGGAGGCGTACAAGGTCGCCTTCCGCCACCACATCCGCGTGCTAGTGGTGGCCAACGCGCCGCTGATGGTGCCCCGCCATCCTCTGGTGGAGCGAGTCATCGTGCCGGCGGGTCCAGATGTGGCGGACGACTTCATCGCCGCCCGTGTTTCGCGCGGGGACGTGGTGGTGACCGCCGACGTGCCGCTCGCCTCCCGCTGCGTCGCTGCCGGGGCGAGCGTGATCGCGCCCGACGGGCGACCCTTCACCGCCAATTCCATCGGCATGCAGCTCGCCACCCGCAACCTGATGGAAGAGCTGCGCTCGGCCGGCGCCGTTACCGGCGGCCCGAAGCCGTTCTCGCCGCGCGCCCGCTCGGAATTCCTCTCCGCCCTCGATCTTGCGATCGTGCGGCTGAAGCGGGCCGGGTTCCGTACCGCGCCGCCGCCCGAAGCCGGGTGACGATCAGAAGCACTCTTCCTCCAGCCTTTTCAGGTCGGTCAGCGCAACCTCGTCCTCGTGCTCCTCGAACAGCTCGACCATGTAATAGACGTGGGAGTGGAGCAGCAGCAGCTTGTCGCAGATGGTGCCGCCGCCCGCCTCCGCGGCAGCCAGACGGGCCTTGAAGCGGTCCCAGAAGGCGTTGCCATGGGCCGGGTCGTCGATGTAGCGGAACAGGTGCGTGAGCACCACTTTCATGTTCCCCTCGAAATCGATGCCCTGGAAGGTCAGGTAGCGGTCCGGCGCTTCGAGCGCGAACGGCAAAGCGGGAAAGCCGGCGGCAGCTTCGGTCATCCATCGTCCTCCATCGGGCGCCGAAGCGCGTCGAGGAGACCATGGGCGGCGAAGGAAGCCGGCTTCAAAGCAGAAGGCGCGATCCACGAGCGTGCTGCACCAACGGCATCAGGGCTGCACGAATGGCGGCGGGCTGTGGCCTCAGACACCCAGCCGCCGCCGGATGTCCTCCACCTTGCCTCGGCTGACCGGGACCCGCGTCTCGCCCGCATCGGCCATCACGAGGTGCCACCCACCGTCCTCACGCGCGGCGGCGCGGACGTGACGCATGTTGACGAGGTAGCGGCGATGCACCCTCACGAACTGGCTCGGATCTAGTCGGCGCTCCAGATCGGCGAGCGGCCTCGGGCAGAAGGCGGAGAAGGTGGCGGTGCGCGCCTCCGCATAGTGCCCCTGCGCCACCAGGAAGGCGACGTCTGTCACATCGATGAGGCTGATGAGGTCGCCCTTGCCGCGCACAAGCGGCAGCTTCATGAGGGGGCACAGGGCCGCCACGGCCTCCGCGCCGGCCACCTCCAGTCCGTCGACCTCCATATCGGCCCCGGCGGCGCGGCCCATAACAGGGGCCTCGACCAGAGCGTGGATCATCATCAGGAAGCCGTCTGGTGGGCTGTCTGGCGCGACCTCAAGCCGACTGACCTTCGCGACCAGCGTGCCCATGGCGGTGGTCACCACCAGGGAGGAGGTGCCATCCGGCGACGTGCGGGCACGCTCAATAAGAAAGGCCACTTTGTCCCGCGCCTCGCCGGGATGCAGCGAGAGGATATCCACACCCGCGAGCCGCTGCCCCGGCGGCGCGAGGAGCCGCATCGCCACTGGATTGACCGAACGGATGCGCAGATCCGCGTCGAGCAGCACCACACCGACCGGCGTACGCTGGAGACGGTATTCAAATGACTGTGCGGCGGCGAGAGACGAGCTCGCGCGGGATGTGACGGCCATAACTCCCCATCGGGCTCCCGGTCCGGTGCCCCATCGGGCGGGGGTATCCTACGCCGGACGGGCCCGGTGCCAAGGCGAAGCCGCCTCAAAATCGCCCGTTTGCCACGATGAGGCCGCATGGATACTTTACGCGCCCTCGTCCCGGTGCGGCGTCGCCGGCAAGGTCCTGCCTCGGCAGGCCATCCCCAAGTCCTGGATCCCGAAGCTCTCAGCTCATGACCGACATTTTCCACGAGATCGAGGAAGACCTCCGGCGCGATCGCCTGCGCAAGCTCTGGGACCGTTTCGGCGGCGTCATCATCGCCGCCTGCGTGCTGGTGATTTTGGCCGCAGCCGGCTGGAGCGGCTACCAGTACTGGCGCCACGAGCAGGCGGTGAAGGCCAGCGAGGCCTATGAGAGCGCCGTCGCCCTTTTCGATGCCGGCAAGATGCAGGAGGCGGAGACCGCCTTCACTGCCATCGCCAAGAGCGGGCCTGCCGGCTATCGCACCCTTGCCCTGTTCCGCGCCGCTGCTGCCGCCACCGCCCGCGACAAGCCGGCCGGCATCGCCGCCTTCGATGCCATCGCGGCCGACAATTCCGTGCCGCCGCTCGCCCGCGACCTCGCTTTGGTGCGCGCCGCTTTGCTGATGGTCGATACGGCTGGCCTGCCGGAGGTGAAGCAGCGTATCGGAGGCATCGCCAACGGCACCGGGCCGCTGCGCCATTCCGCGCGCGAGACCCTGGCGCTGGCGGAGCTGAAGGCCGGCGACCTTGCCGCGGCCAACAAGACCGCCACCGACATCACCACCGACAGCGACACGCCTCCGGGCGTCCGCTCCCGGGCCGAACTCATCCGGCGGCTCACCGCCTCGGCCACCGCCCCCGCGGGCGAGGCGGCCGCGGGCACTGCGCCGACTCAGTGAACCCCGAGAGGATCTGCATGACCGCGCCGCGCATGAGGAGGACAAGCTCGATGATGGCACGCCCTGTCGCCCGCAGCCTGCGCCTCGCGCTCGCGCTCGGCCTCGCTTTGACCGCGGCCGGCTGCGAGACGCTGGAGAATCTCAACCCGTTCGACCAGAAGAAGCCGCCGGTGCCGGGCACCCGCACGCCGGTGTTCCCCAACGGCGTGCCGGGGGTGGACTATTCATCCGGCCTCGGCCAGCCGAGCAATGCCAACGCCCCCATCGACAATCTGCCGGCCACGCCCCCGAAGGGCCGGCCGCAGCAATGATCCCTCAGACCTGAAGCCGACCGCCGGCCGCGAGCCCTTTTCATGACCTTTTCCCTGGCCATCGTCGGGCGTCCGAACGTCGGCAAGTCCACCCTGTTCAACCGCCTGGTGGGCAAGAAGCTCGCGCTGGTGGACGACCGTCCCGGCGTGACCCGCGACCGACGGGAAGGCGAGGGCCGGCTCGGCGATCTCACCTTCCGTATCGTCGACACCGCCGGCCTTGAGGAGGCGACCCCCTCGAGCCTGGAAGGCCGTATGCGCGCCCAGACCGAGGCGGCGATCGGCGATTGCGACGCCATCCTGTTCATGATCGATGCCCGCATCGGCCTCACCCCCACCGATCGCGCCTTCGCCGACCTCGTGCGCAAGTCCGGCAAGCCGGTGATCCTCCTCGCCAACAAGAGCGAGGGCCGCGGCGGCGAGGCGGGTGCGCTCGAATCCTTCGGCCTCGGCCTCGGCGATCCCGTGCCGCTCTCGGCGGAACATGGCGAGGGCCTTTCCGACCTCTACGACGCCATCTGCGATGCCCTGCCGGAGCAGACGCGGCTCGAAGAGGAAGATGAAGAGGACGAGGACGCGGAGGAGGAGGCTCCTGTCGAGTGTGAGGCCCCGCCCGAGAAGCCGCGCCGGCCCATCAAGGTGGCGGTGCTCGGCCGGCCCAATGCTGGCAAGTCCACGCTTATCAACAAGCTGCTCGGCGAGGATCGCCTGCTGACCGGCCCCGAGGCCGGCATCACCCGCGATTCCATCTCGGTGAACGTCACCTACGCCGGCATCCCGCTGGAGGTGTTCGATACCGCGGGGCTGAGGAAGCGCTCGCGCATCGACGACAAGCTGGAGAAGCTCTCCGCGGCCGACGCGCTGCGCGCCATGAAGTTCGCCGAGGTGGTGGTGATCCTCATCGACGCTACCCGCCCCTTCGAGGAGCAGGACCTGCGCATCGCCGACCTGGTGGCGCGGGAGGGCCGGGCCCTGGTCATCGGCTACAACAAGGCGGACTTGGTGGCCCGCGGCGGGCTCGCGACCCGGTTGCGAGAGGAGATCGACCACCTCCTGCCTCAGGTGAAGGGCGTGCCCATCGTGCCCGTCTCCGGTCTCATGGGTCATGGGCTCGACAAGCTGGTCGCGGCCATCGCGGCCGCCCACAAGGTGTGGAACAAGCGTGTCGCCACAAACCCGCTCAACCGCTTCCTCCAGCAGGTGACGGAAAACCACCCGCCGCCGGCGGTGTCCGGGCGGCGGATCAAGCTGCGCTACATGACCCAGCCCAAGGCACGTCCGCCGTCCTTCGTGCTGTTCTGCTCGCGCACGGATGCGGTGCCGGAGAGTTACATCCGCTACCTGGTGAACGGCATCCGCGAGACCTTCGATCTGCCCGGCGTGCCGATCCGGCTGACGCTGCGCGAGAAGGACAACCCTTACGCCGAGTGAGTCTTGCAGTGAGGGTCAGCCTTTGAGAAAGGCGGCCTGATCGAAGATCTCGCCGAACTGGGTGCCCACGCAGTCGGGTTCCGGATGCTTCACCGGAACCGGGCCTACCGCCGCATCGAAGATGTCCGGCCGGTAGACGCCCATGGCCTCGCGCGCTGCGTCGGGAGCGAATTCGCCCTGACCGGCGGCGACGATCTGGGCGTACATCCACAGGGCATGGTCCGGAGATGGCCGATTCGCGCCGTCGCGGTTCAGGATCAGATAATCCGGGTGCACCCGCAGCGCCCCGCCCGGGGCGGTGTGAAGCCGCCCGTCCAGCGTGCGACGCAGGATGTCGGCGGGCAGGTTGAGGTGGCGCGGCTCGCCGAGCAGTTTGGCGAGATCCTCGTGGTTAGTCGGGTCCTCGCACCAGCGGGCGGCGGCGTAGAGGGCGCGGACGAGCCGGTGCAGCAACTCCGGCTCGGCATTGGCGAAGCGGGCGTGGACGCCCAGCACCTTCTCCGGCACCCAGCCGAAAAGCTCCGCCCCGAGCACCGCGATGCGCCCCACGTCCGCGTCCACGGCCACCGAATTCCAGGGCGAGCCCACCGAGAAACCGTGGATGAGCCCGCCGCGCAGGCTTTCAGCCATGAACGGTGGCGGCACCACCACCAACCGCACGTCGCGATCCGGGTCCACCCCGCCGGCCTTCAGGAAATGGCGGATGAGATAGGTGTGGGTGGAGAAGGAATAGACCGCGGCGAACACCAGCGGGTCGCGGCCCTCCGCCTTCCTCTGCCGCACTACCTTGCCCAGCGCCAGCGCCGCGCCGGGGGCGGTGGAGAGGTCCTCGCCGACCTCGCCCATGGCCGCGTAGACGTGCTTGTCGATGGTGATGGCGCTGCCATTGAGGTTGAGCGCGAACGGCACCACCAGCGGCACCCGCACATGGCCGAGGCCGAGCGACGAGGCGATGGCGAGGGGCCCGAGCATGTGGGCGCCATCCAGGAGCCCGATGTTCACCTTGTCACGGATGTTGGCCCAGGAGACCTCCTTGTGCAGGTCGATCTCGATGCCCTCGGCCATGGCGAAGCCGCGCTCGGCCGCGGCGATCAGCACGGCGGCGTCGGTCAGGGGAATGAAGCCGATGGCGAGGCGTCTCATCGCAGAAGCTCCGCGGCGGTGATGATGGACTGGGCGATATCGACGATGCGCTTCTTCTCGTTCATGGCGGTGCGGCGCAGGAGGTGGTAGGCGGCCTCCTCGTCGATGCCCTTCATCTTCATGAGCAGCATCTTGGCCCGGTCGATGGCCTTGCGCTCCTCCAGCTGGGTCTTCGCCTCCTCCAGCTCCGCCTTGAGGCGGGCGAAGGCGCGGAAGCGGGAGATGGTCGTCTCGAGGATCGGCTTGACCCGCTCCTTCCTCAGCCCGTCCACCACGTAGGAGGCGACGCCGGCCTCGATGGCATCCTCGATGGTCTTCGAGTCGGTCTGGTCCACGAACATGGCGACCGGTCGCTTCACCTCACGGCTCACCTGGAACATTTGTTCGATGGTGTCGCGCGAGGGGTCTTCGAGGTCGATCAGGATCACGTCCGGATCGATGGCGTAGATACGCTCCAAAAGGTTGTTGCGGCCGGTGATGCGCAGCACCGTCTCGAAGCCCGCTTCCTTGAGGCCCTCCTCCAGGATGGCGGCGCGGACGTCGCTCTCGTCCACGATCACGATCCTGAGGGTGAGGTCGTTGGCCATGGGGATCCGGGCTGGGGCTGTCCGCAGGGGCTGGCGGACTCCTGCGATACCTCACCTTCCGGAGCCAGCGCGGTCAAGTCTCCCGATGCGCCACAGCGTAGGCAAGCGGTCCGCCCACGCCATGGACCTCGCGGCCAAGTCCTTCTAGAACGCGCGCGGCGGAGCGCGGCGCCAGTCTGGCCTGCGGCGATCCGCGCCAGTTCGTTCCCGTCCCGGCCAGCACATTGCTCGGCCCTTTGAAGGCATTCATGCGCGAGCTTTCCGACTACGGTGCCGCCGAATGGCTCGCGCTGACCCCGCTCGCCCACAGGCTGCGGCGTGTGCGCAACGTACTGGTGGATCGCATCTACGCCCGCCGACACGCGCCGGGGCAGGCGGAGGCGGTCGCTCGCATCGCCGCCGAACGGGCACCGGTCATCGCCTTTACGGTCGCGTTCAATCTTCCGCAGGCGGTGGATTTCCTTGGCCAGGCCATGGCCCGCTTCCTGCCGGGGACGCCGCTGGTGGTGTGCGACAATTCCACCAATCCCGCCGCCCGCGCAGCCATTGCGGCGCTGTGCGCGCGGCGCGGGCTCATCTACTGCCCCCTGCCGCCGACGCCCTATCGCGGCGCGCGTAATGGCTCCCGCTCCCACGGCGTGGCGCTGAACTGGATCTATGCCAATCTCATCCGGCCGGCTGCCCCGCGCGCCTTCGCCTTGCTGGATCACGATCTGATCCCGCTGGAGCCGACGGACCTTTCCGGCCGCCTCGTGGGCCAGCCCTGTTACGGCATGGTGCGGGAGGGGGAGGGCAACGGCGCCTGGTATCTGTGGCCCGGGTATTCGGTGTTCGATTTCGCGGCGGTGAAGGCCCTCCCGCTGGATTTCGGGACCGACACCCCGCTCGCCCTCGACACCGGCGGGCAGAATTGGGGCGTGCTCTATCGCCACCTGGACCTCGCGCGCTTGCGGATGTCGAGCCGTCGGCGGGTGCATCTCGCCGATCCGGAAACGGGTGAGATGGAGCCCTTCCTGCTGGCTGACGGCTGGCTTCATGTGGGCGGCGCCGGCCACCGCGGCGGCGGAGCGGGGGCGCTCGATCGGGTGCGGCAGGCCTATGAGGCCGATCCCGAGGGGCTGATCGTTCGCCTCAGGGCGAGCCCGGAGCGGCTTAGTCCATAAAAAAGCGCCGCCGGCTGGGCCGACGGCGCGTTTTACTCAACAGAAGGGTCCGCGCCTCACTCGGCGGCGGCGGGAGCCTTGGCGGCCTTGGCCTTCTTGCCGCCCTTGGCGTCGGCCGTGCGGTCCTGACGCTCGGCGATACGGGCGGACTTGCCGCGGCGGTCGCGCAGGTAATAGAGCTTGGCGCGACGCACCTTGCCGCGACGGACCACCTTGATGGAGTCGATCAGCGGCGAATAGATCGGGAACACGCGCTCCACGCCTTCGCCGTAGGAAATCTTGCGGACGGTGAAGCTCTCGTTCAGGCCACCGCCGGAACGGGCGATCACCACGCCCTCGTAGGCCTGCACGCGGGTGCGCTCGCCTTCGACCACTTTCACGTTCACAGTCACGGTATCGCCGGGCTGGAACTCGGGAATGGCCCGCTTCTCGGCGAGCTTCGTCGCCTGTTCGGCTTCGAGCGTCTGGATAATGTTCATTGTCGCCAACCTCTTGGTGCCGCTTCGGAG
>JAYSCE010000070.1:6942-12478 GCA_041915035.1 Xanthobacter sp. | reverse complement strand
GCCCTCGACGCGGTGGGCAACACCACCAAGGCGGTGACGAAGGGCTACGCCATCGGCTCCGCCGGCCTCGGCGCGCTGGTGCTGTTCGCCGCCTACAATCAGGACCTCAAGTTCTTCATCTCGCAGGCGGCGCCCGGCTCCTACTTTGCCGGGGTCACGCCCAACTTCTCGCTGGAGAACCCCTATGTGGTGGTGGGCCTGCTGTTCGGCGGCCTGCTGCCCTATCTCTTCGGCGCGATGGGCATGACCGCGGTGGGCCGGGCGGCCGGCGCAATCGTGGAGGAGGTGCGCCGGCAGTTCCGCGAGAAGCCGGGCATCATGGCCGGCACCGAGAAGCCGGACTATTCCCGCGCCGTGGACATGCTGACCAAGGCGGCCATCAAGGAGATGATCATCCCCTCGCTGCTGCCGGTGCTCTCGCCCATCGTTGTCTATTTCGTCATCTATTTCGTGGCGGGCGGCGGCGTGGCGGGCAAGTCGGCGGCCTTCTCGGCGGTCGGCGCGATGCTGCTCGGCGTCATCGTCACCGGCCTGTTCGTCGCCATCTCCATGACCTCAGGCGGCGGCGCCTGGGACAATGCCAAGAAGTCGTTCGAGGATGGCTTCGTGGACAAGGACGGCGTGCGCCACATGAAGGGCTCGGAGGCCCACAAGGCGTCCGTCACCGGCGACACCGTGGGCGATCCCTACAAGGACACGGCCGGACCCGCCGTGAACCCGATGATCAAGATCACCAACATCGTCGCGCTGCTGCTGCTGGCGGTGCTGGGCCACTGAACCATCCCGGTTCGCCGGGGAGGAAACCAAAGCCGCCTGTCCCTGCCGGGGCAGGCGGCGTTTTTGCGCGGGGGCCTATCCTGAATTTCGACATCACGCCGCAGACCCTGCTGCACATCCTCTATCTCGTCGCCATCGTGGCCGAGGCCATGACGGCGGCCCTCGCGGCCGGGCGGCGGGAGATGGACTGGGTAGGCGTGTTCCTGCTCGGCTGCGTCACCGCGCTGGGCGGCGGCTCGGTGCGGGACGTGCTGCTGGGCAACTACCCGCTGTCATGGGTGGCGCACCCCTCCTATCTTATCGTCACCGGCGGGGCGGCGCTGGGCACCGTCTTCCTCGCCCGTGTCATGGACCATCTGCGGCAGGTGTTCCTGTTTCTCGATGCGGTGGGCCTCGTGGTGTTCACCGTCATCGGCTGCAACGTGGCCATCGGGCTCGGCCTGCCGGTCATTGTCGTGATCGCGGCGGGCATGATCACCGGCTGCGTCGGCGGCGTGTTGCGGGACGTTTTGTGCAACGAGGTGCCGCTGCTGTTCCGTGCCGAACTCTATGCCACCGTCTCGATCCTCACGGGGCTGCTCTACGTGGCCGGGCCGCTGGCCGGGCTGCCGCAGCCCCTCACCATGGCCATCGCCATGGCCGCTGGCCTGACCCTGCGCCTGCTGGCGCTCCGCTTCGGCTGGAGCATGCCGAAATTCGTCTACACGAAGGACCTTCATTAAGAGACCTGCATTGAAGGACCTGCATTAGCGCCTGCGCGCAGCCAACGTTGCTGCTAGCCTCTGCCCGGACACGGGCAGGGCAGCTTCACATGCGCGGATTGATCGAGCGCGTCTTCCAGCTGGAGGCGCACGGCACCACGATCCCGACCGAGGTGGTGGCGGGCATCACCACCTTTCTCACCATGGCCTATATCGTGGTGGTGAACCCGCAGATCATGGCGCAGGCGGGGATTGATGCCGGGGCGGCCTTCACCGCAACCTGCCTCTCGGCGGCGTTCGGCTCTGCGATGATGGGGATCATCGCCAACTATCCCATCGCCGTCGCGCCGGCCATGGGCATCAACGCCTATTTCACCTTCACCGTGGTGCTCGGCATGGGCGTGCCCTGGCAGCAGGCGCTGGGGGCGGTGTTCGTCTCCGGCGTGCTGTTCCTGGCGCTCAGCCTGTTCAAGGTGCGGGAATGGCTGCTCAATTCCATTCCCATGTCGCTCAAACTCGGCATGGGCACGGGCATCGGCCTGTTCCTCGCGCTCCTGGGCCTGAAGGGCATGGGCGTGGTGGTGGCGAGCCCGGTGACGCTGGTGGCGCTCGGCAACCTTGCAGCGCCGCCCACGTTCATCGCCTGCGGCGGCTTCCTGCTCATGAGCGGCCTCGCGGCGCGGGGCGTGCCGGGGGCGATCCTCATCGGGATCGCGGCGGCGACGCTGGCCGGCGTACCTTTCGGCCTCGTCTCCTTCTCCGGCATCGTCTCCGCCCCGCCCTCGCTGGCGCCGACGCTGCTGCAGCTCGACATCGCCGGCGTGCTTCGCCTCTCCATGACCGGGGTGATCGCGGCACTGTTCCTGCTCGTGCTGCTCGACAATATGGGCACCCTCATCGCCACCCTCTACAAGGGCGGCCTGATGCGGGAGGACGGCTCCGTGCCGCGCCTCGGCCGGGTGCTGATCGCCGATTCGGGCGGCGCCATCGTCGGCTCGGTGCTCGGCACCTCCACGCTCACCTCCTATATCGAAAGCGCCGCCGGCATCGAGGCGGGCGGGCGCACCGGCCTCACTGCCGTGGTGGTGGCGCTCATGTTCCTGGCCTGCCTGCTGTTCGCGCCTTTGGCCCTGGCGGTGCCGGGATATGCCACCGCACCGGCCCTGCTGGTGGTGGCCCTCGCCATGATCGGCGCTATGGGCGACCTTCCCTGGGACGATGCGGCCGAAGCCTTCCCCGCGGCCGCCACGGCTCTGGCGGTGGTGTTCACCTTTTCCATTGCCACCGGCATCGGCCTCGGCTTCATCACCTATGTGGCGGTTCATCTCATCTCCGGCCGCTGGCGGCGCATCAGCGGGGCCGTGTGGGTGATCGCGGTGGCCTCGGCGGTGCTGCTGGTGATTGAGTAGGAGCGGTTGTGGCGGCGGGAGCACAGCCGCCAGGTATCGCTCCCGCTTCCGCTGGGACACGCATCCCAGGGGCGATGCAACCTCCTGTAGGCTTCTCCAAAATGGGGGAAGTCGCCGATGCCACGACTTGCGTCACGTGTGCTGCCGGCCGCAGTGCTGGGTTGTCTTTTGGCGGGTGGCGCCCCCGCAAGGGCCGCCGAAGGGTTTCCGCCCCCGTCTCCGACGCCCGGAGCGGTTCAGAATCCTGTCGAAGCGGCCATCGCCCGCACGCGCCGCGACAAGCCCCTGAGCTATTGGCTCGAGGTGACGCCGGAGCACCTGAAGGACGTGGACCCGGATCGCCTGAAGGCCGAGGGGGCGGCGGTTGTCGTGGTCCGGGCGGTGTTCGAGCAGCCCGATGGGGAGCGCCTCGGCATTCCGAGTTCCGCGAGCGTTCGGGACGACACCATCGACCTGCTGCGTCCCGTGCTGCTGCGCCAGACCGGCAAGGAAACCGAGATCGGCTGGGGCGTGACCACGCTGCCGCCCGGCCTCTATGGGCCTAATGGCGGGCCGGTCGAACGCAAGACCATGGTCCGGCCCGACGGCTATGCCTATCAGGTGCTGCACTCGCCGAACGGGCACACCCGGGTGCCGGACGACAAGAAGGTCCGGCTGCGCGCCGGGGATGTGGTCTATCTCGGAACGCTGGTCTTCGTGCGGCAGAATGCGCGCGCACACCCGGACGCCATGCTGGTGCGGGACGAGCAGCAGGCCGCCCAGCGCTGGATGCAGGAAAACCTGCCCAAGCTGGCGTTCCAGCTGCAGAAGCAGCTTCTGGCTCCCCTGGACCACATCCAGTAGCCGGCGAAGGGCAGGTGTGCGTGAGCCGCCACCCTCCCGCTCTTCCCTCCCGTCGCCCGATCGTGTAGGAGACCCGCGACCTGCGCGCCGGGGCACCGCTCTGGCGCGAACATGATGGATTCCATGCAGACGGTTCTCATCGTAATTCACCTGATGGTGGTGCTCGCGCTGATCGGCGTGGTGCTCATCCAGCGCTCGGAAGGCGGCGGCCTCGGCATCGGCGGGGGCGGCGGCGGTTCGGGCGGCGGCTTCTTCACGGCGCGCGGCACGGCCAACGTGCTCACCCGCGCCACCGCGATTCTCGCGCTGATCTTCTTCATCACCTCGCTGGCGCTGACCATCGTCGCCGGCTGGGGTCGCGCCCCGCGCTCGATCCTGCCGCCGGCCCAGCAGAATCAGGGCGGACCGCAGGTGCCGCAGAGCGGCGGCTCCATTCTCGACCAGCTGCGCCAGCAGGCCCCGGCTGCCCCGCAGGGCACCGCTGCCCCTCAGGGTGAGGCTGCTCCGGCGACGCCCGCGGCACCGTCCGGTCCGCAGGTTCCGCAGTCCAAGTGATCCTGTTTAAGTGATCCATTGACGCGACGCGGCTTCGGCCGCGCCGTTTCTTCTCCACAGGCGAGGCGAGGCCGGACCCGGCTTCGCCCTCGCCGAATCGCGTTTGCACGAGGTAAGGTCGAGGCCCATGGCGCGCTACATCTTCATCACCGGCGGCGTCGTGTCTTCCCTGGGCAAGGGCCTCGCCTCCGCAGCACTCGGCGCTCTTCTCCAGGCGCGCGGATACACCGTCCGACTGCGCAAGCTCGACCCCTATCTGAACGTCGATCCGGGCACCATGAGCCCGTATCAGCACGGCGAGGTGTTCGTGACCGACGACGGGGCCGAGACCGACCTCGACCTCGGCCACTACGAGCGGTTCACCGGCCATCCGGCGACCAAGCAGGACAACATCACCACCGGCCGCATCTATCAGGACATCCTGAGCAAGGAGCGTCGTGGCGATTATCTGGGCGCCACCATCCAGGTGATTCCCCACGTCACCAACGCGATCAAGGACTTCGTGCTGGAAGGCAACGAGGGCTTCGATTTCGTGCTGATCGAGGTGGGCGGCACGGTGGGCGACATCGAGGGCGTGCCATTCTTCGAGGCCACCCGCCAGCTCAAGAACGAGCTGCCGCGCGGCCACGCCATCTTCATCCACCTCACCTTGATGCCGTACATCCCTTCGGCCGGTGAGCTGAAGACCAAGCCGACCCAGCATTCGGTGAAGGAGCTGCGCTCCATCGGCATCCAGCCGGACATCCTGCTCTGCCGCACCGACCGCGAAATCCCGCGCGAGGAGCGCCGCAAGCTCTCGCTGTTCTGCAATGTGCGCGAGACGGCGGTGATCGAGGCGCGGGACGTGGACAACATCTACGCCGTGCCTTCCGCCTATCACGCGGAAGGCCTCGACAAGGAAGTGCTGGCCGCCTTCAACATCGAGCCGGCCCCCGCGCCCAACCTCAAGCGCTGGACCGACATCGAAACCCGCGTGCGCAACCCCGAGGGCGAGGTCACCATCGCCATCGTCGGCAAGTACACGGGGCTGAAGGACGCCTACAAGTCGCTGATCGAGGCCCTCGCCCACGGCGGCATCGCCAACAAGGTGAAGGTCAATCTCGACTGGATCGAGAGCGAGACCTTCGAGCGCGAGGACCCGGCGCCCTTCCTGGAGCACGTCCACGGCATCCTCGTGCCCGGCGGCTTCGGCCAGCGGGGCGCGGAGGGCAAGATTCGCGCGGCCCAGTTCGCCCGCGAGCGGCAGGTGCC
>JAYSCE010000070.1:0-6932 GCA_041915035.1 Xanthobacter sp. | reverse complement strand
GTGATCGAGGCAGCGCGGAACCTCGCCGGCATCGAGAAGGCAAATTCCACCGAGTTCGGCGCCACCTCCGAGCCGGTGGTCGGCCTGCTCACCGAATGGCTGCGCGGCAACGAGCTGGAGCGGCGCAATGCGACCGGCGACCTCGGCGGCACCATGCGGCTCGGCGCCTACCACGCGGTTCTGGAGCCGAACACCAAGGTGGAAGGCGTCTATGGCCGGCGCGACATCTCGGAGCGCCATCGCCACCGCTACGAGGTGAACACCGCCTACCGCGACCGGCTGGAGCAGCATGGGCTGAAGTTCTCCGGCATGTCGCCCGACGGCGTGCTGCCGGAGATCGTGGAATATCCGGAGCACCCGTGGTTCATCGGCGTGCAGTTCCACCCGGAACTCAAGTCGCGCCCGTTCGAGCCGCACCCGCTGTTCTCCTCCTTCATTGGTGCCGCCAAGGATCAGAGCCGGCTGGTCTGAGCCGGCCGCTTCCTCGATCGCGCTTACGCTTCGTCAGGGGATTTCTCGCCCCGGGCGGTAGCCACGTCGCGGCAATTCGCACTAAGCTCCGGCCGGGCCGCCGGGGGGATGCCCGTTCGACAGAGCGACGCGCGGCCCCCAGCCGTTGCGTTACTTCCCATGACGTCGCCGCCGCGCCGCATGCCCGTTGGGGCCGTGCGATGGGGCGCCGATGAGAGGAGAAGCCATGCGACGCGGCCTCGACCACGTGGTGCATCTCGTTCGCGATCTCGACGCGGCCGGTGAAATCTACGATCTCCTGGGCTTCACCGTGGGGGCCCGCAACCGGCACCCGTGGGGCACTGAAAACCGGATCATCCAGACGCCCGGCTTCTTCATCGAGCTGTTGCAGATCGTGGAGCCGGAGAAGATTCCGGCCGCTCAGGGCGAGGCCTTCTCCTTCGGCGCGTTCAACCAGGATTTCCTCGCCCGCGTTGGCGAAGGCCTGTCCATGCTGGTGCTGGAAGGCTCGGACGCCTCTCACGAGAAGGCGGCCTACGATGCCGACGGATTCGGCGGATTCGACATCTTCGACTTCGCCCGCAAGGCGCGCCGGCCGGACGGGCAGGAAGTGGATGTGGGCTTCCGCCTCGCCTTCGCCCGAGAGCCGGCGAGCCCGGACTTCGGCGCCTTTTCCTGCACCCAGCTCAATCCCGAGAATTTCTGGTCCACCGACCTCCAGCGCCATTCCAACCAGGTGACGGGCGTCGCCGGCGTGGTGCTGGTGGCCGATGCGCCGGCGGAGCACCAGGCGTTTCTGGAAACGTTTTCCGGCTGCCCGGGCCCGCGCGCGCTGGTTGGCGGGGGGGTGGGGGCGGCGCCCCGCGGCGCCCTCGACGTCATGTGCCGCCAGCTGTTCACCGACCGCTATGGCGTCCCGGCGCCGGGCGGGGAGGGAAGCGGCCTGCGCATCGCGGCGATCCGCTTCTCCACGCCCGGAGCGCCGGAGCTGCGCCGCTCGCTCGCCGCCCGCCGCATGGTGGAAGAGGCCATCGAGGGCATCGTCGTCGTACCCCCTCGCGCGGCGCTGGGTGCCACGCTGGTGTTCGAGGTGACGCCGGGCTGAGGCATCGGTTTCACTATCAGGAAAAACATATTACATCGGATAGGGCGGATGCCTCCGCCCCGGGCACGGACGACCGTGCTCCTTCCTCAACGCGCGGCGGGGACGACCCCGCCACTCGTGGTGTCTGCCCATGGCATGGGTCTATCTGTTCATCGCCGGCCTCACCGAAATCGCGTGGGCCATCGGAATGAAACAATCGGAAGGGTTCACGCGGCTCTGGCCGAGCCTGTTCACGCTCGGCGCCATCGGCGTGAGCCTGCTGCTGCTGTCCCTCGCGCTCAGGGGAATCCCCATCGGCACGGCCTATGCCGTGTGGGCGGGCATAGGCACGGTGGGCACGGCGGTCGCCGGCATTCTGTTTTTCTCCGAATCGACCGATCTGCTGCGCCTCGCCTCCATCGGCCTCATCGCCGCCGGCATCGTCGGCCTCAAGCTGGTCACGCCCTGAACGGCCTTCCCGATCGGCCTTTGCGCGGTCCGGCCTGCTCCCAGCGCCGGACCGCGCGCATTCGCGATTTAGCGAAACGGGGAAAATGCTCTATCAAGGGCGCGCTCCGTCCGCGTCGCCCCATGCCGCGGTCGGAAAGCTGAATTCATTCTGAGGCTTATGGGCTCGTCCGGTCAGCCGATCGGGCGCCTTGAGCCGTCGAGGGATCGCCTATGACCGCCGCACCGCCGCCCGTCGCCCCGCAGAGCATCGTCGAGGCCGGCTCCGTGCGCTTCGGCAATTCGCTGCCGCTGACGCTGATTGCCGGCCCCTGCCAGATGGAAAGCCGCGCACACGCGCTGGAGGTCGCCTCGGCGCTCAAGGAGATCGCGACGCGCCGCAGCATCGGCCTCGTCTTCAAGACCTCCTTCGACAAGGCGAACCGCACGTCGCTCTCCGCCGCCCGCGGCCTCGGACTGCAGGCGGCGCTGCCGGTATTCGGCGAGATCAAGGAGAGCCTCGGCCTGCCGGTGCTCACCGACGTCCACGAGATCGACCAGTGCGCCGCCGCCGCCGAGGTGGTGGACGTGCTGCAGATTCCCGCCTTCCTCTGCCGCCAGACGGACCTGCTCGTCGCCGCCGCCCGCACGGGCCGGGTGGTGAATGTGAAGAAGGGCCAGTTCCTCGCGCCGTGGGACATGGCCAACGTGGTCAACAAGCTCACCGGCGCCGGCAATGGCCGCGTGCTGGTGACGGAGCGGGGCGTCTCCTTCGGCTACAATACCCTTGTGTCCGACATGCGCGGCCTGCCCATCCTCGCCAAGACCACCGGCGCGCCGGTGGTGTTCGACGCCACCCATTCCGTGCAGCAGCCGGGCGGGCAGGGCACCTCGTCCGGCGGGCAGCGTCAGTTCGTGCCGGTTCTGGCCCGCGCGGCCGTGGCCGTTGGCGTCGCCGCCGTGTTCATCGAGACCCATCCGGATCCGGACAAGGCGCCCTCCGACGGGCCTAACATGGTGCCGCTGGCGAAGCTGGAGGAGCTCATTACCACCCTCCAGGCCTTCGATGCGGTTGCGAAAGCAAATCCAGTCACCATCTGAGCGAAACCTTGGCCTTCCTTCTGCGCGGTGCGGCGTGCGGGAGGTGGCCGGCCCCACCGCCTGAAGTCCCGCCTTTCCCGCCCCCGTCGGCACCGACCCCCCACGCGCTTGCCTTGACCGAGGTGCCGTGTATGGTCGCGCGCCCCTCCGCTTGAAGAGCTTCCTGATGGCCCGCGACACGCTCGACGCGACCCCGATTTCCGACCGCGGCGAACTCGTCGCCTGGATGGAAGAGGGCGCGAAACCCGAGCGGTCCTTCCGGATCGGCACGGAGCACGAGAAAATCCCCTTCACCATGGGCCGCCACGAGCCCGTGCCCTACGAGGGGCCGAAGGGCATCCGCAAGCTCCTCGAAGGCATGCGCTCCCTGCTCGGCTGGGAGCCGATCATGGAGGGCGAGACCATCATCGGCCTCGCGGACGTGACCGGCGGCGGGGCGATCTCGCTGGAGCCGGGCGGGCAGTTCGAGCTGTCCGGGGCGCCGCTGCGCACCATCCACGAGACCTGCTCGGAGCTGAACGCCCACCTCGCCCAGGTTCGGGAAGTGGCAACGCCCCTCGGCATCGGCTTCCTCGCCATCGGCATGAGCCCCAAGTGGTCGCGCTCCGAGACGCCGGTGATGCCCAAGGGCCGCTACAAGATCATGGCCAACTACATGCCGAAGGTCGGCACGCTCGGCCTCGACATGATGTTCCGCACCTGCACCGTGCAGGTGAACCTCGACTTCTCCTCCGAAGCCGACATGGTGAAGAAGATGCGGGTGGGGCTCGCGCTCCAGCCGGTGGCCACCGCCCTCTTCGCCAACTCGCCCTTCACCGAGGGCAAGCCCAATGGCTTCCTCTCGTTCCGGTCCGAGATCTGGCGCGACACGGACAATGCCCGCTCCGGCATGCTGCCCTTCGCCTTCGAGGAGGGGTTCGGCTTCGAGCGCTACGTGGATTACGCCCTCGACGTGCCCATGTATTTCGTGAAGCGCGGCGACCATTACGTGGACGTGGCCGGCACCTCCTTCCGCGATCTTCTCGCCGGCCGGCATCCCCTGCTTCCGGGCGAGACGGCGACGCTCTCCGACTGGATCAACCACCTCTCCACCATCTTCCCCGAGGTGCGCCTGAAGCGCTTCCTCGAGATGCGCGGCGCGGATGCCGGCCCGTCCATCAACCTCTGCGCGCTGCCGGCCTTCTGGGTGGGCCTGCTCTATGACCAGCAGAGCCTCGATGCGGCGTGGGATCTGGTGAAGGACTGGACCGCCGAGGAGCGCCAGGCGCTGCGGGACGACGTGCCACGCCTCGCCCTTAAGGCCAAAATCCACGGCCGCGCGCTGCGGGACGTGGCGAAGGACGTCCTCAAGCTCTCGCAGGCCGGCCTCAAGCGGCGCGGCTTCCACGATCGGCTGGGGCGCGACGAGACACGATTCCTGGAGCCGCTGGAGCAGACGCTGCTCTCCGGCCGCGTACCCGCTGAGGAACTGCTGGAGCTGTACCACGGCCCGTGGAACAGCTCGGTAGAGCCCGCGTTCGACGCGCTCGCTTACTGATCCCGTGCCCCTGCATTCCGGCGACGCATCGCTTGGTGCGGGGCTGCCATGCGTCAATATCATGGCTAGGCAACGGCCCTCGCCGGGTCGCTCAGGCGCTGATCTTCCACCCCTCGCCGGTGCTCAGCTCAGGCTGGTCGCGCGCCGGCTGCGTGTTGCCGGGGGCAGGGTGACCGCATAGGGTGCACCACCCTCCGGATTCCCCTCCATGCATGCCCCACCGCCCCGCACCGACGGACCGCTCGGCCCGCGCGAGCTTCTGCTCTATGCGGTCTGCGTGCTCATTTTCGGCACGGGCTGGCTGCCGTTGAAGCTGCAGCTTGGCGTGGTGGCGCCGGAGGTCTCGGGCGTCTGGCGCTTCGCGGTGGCCGGCGCGGTGATGCTGGGCTTCGTGCTCGTCACGGGCGGGCGGCTCGCCTTCGGCTGGCGCGACCACGTGCTGTTCGCGGGGCTCGGCGCGACGCTGTTCTCGCTCAATTTCGTCAGCTTCTACTATGCCGGCTATCACCTGCCCTCGGGGCTGCTCTCGGTGATCTTCGCGCTCTCCGCCATCATCATCCCCGTGCTCTCCGCACTGTTCCTGCGCGTGCCGCTGCGACGGCAGATCATCAGCGGGGCGCTGGCCGGGGTGATGGGGCTGGCGCTGGTGTTCGGCCCGAGCCTCGCGGAAGGAAAGGGCATCGACGGGGCCGGGGAGGGGCTGGCGCTGGGGCTCGCCGGCACCTTCTTCTTCTCGATCGGCAGCCTGCTCACCGGCATTGCCGGACGGCGGCAATATCCCATAGCCTCGCTGACCACCTGGGGCTTCTTCTACGGCATGATCCTGCTGCTGGGGATCGCCCTCGTCCACGGCGTGCCGTTCAGGTTCGACTGGAGCCCCGTCTATGTGGGCTCCCTCGCCTGCCTCATCATCGTCCAGACGCTGGCGGGCTTCGCCGTCTACAACATGCTGGTGCGGCGGATCGGGGCCAACCGCGCCGGCTACGGCACGGTGGTGTTCCCGCTGGTGGCGCTCGCCATCTCGACCGTGTTCGAGGGCTACCATTGGACGCTGGTCTCCGCTGGCGGCATCGCGCTCGTGCTCGCCGGCGTGTTGCTGGTGCTGCGGCCGAACCCGGTGCCGCCCGTGGTGTGAGGCCCTCAGCCCTTCACGACAATTGGCATGCGGGTCGCGGGAGGGGTGTTGCGCGAGCGCTGGGTGCGCACGATCCCGTCGATGATGGTCATGCACACGCCTGGCAGGTCGCCGAGTCGTACGCTGTCCAGGAGCGTGGTTCCGGGCGAGTGCTGCGCCTTGTCCATCAGCACGAAATCCGCCGCGCGTCCCACCTCGATCAGGCCGGAATCGAGCGCCCGCATGCGCGCGGTGTTGCCAGTGGCGAGGCAGAAGGCCTCTTCGGCCGGCAGTTCGCCGAGGGAGGAGAGCATGGACACCATGCGCAGGATGCCGAGCGGCTGCACGCCCGAGCCGGCCGGCCCGTCCGTGCCGAGGATGACGCGCTGCAGCTCGCCCAGCTCGCGGGCAAGGCGCAGCGTGTAGAGGGCCGAGCGCTCGTTGCCGTTGTGAACGATCTCCAGGCCGCGCTTGCAGCCCTCGCAGATGCAGCGGATCTGGTTGTCCGGCAGCGCGGTGTGGCCGCCGTTGATGTGGCCCACCACGTCGGTGTCTGCCTCCAGCACCACATCCTTGTCGATGAGGCCGGAGCCTGGGATGGAAGGCCCGCCCGTGTGGATCGTGGACTGGATGCCATACTTGCGTGCCCATCCCACCATCTTGCGGGCGGTGGGACCGTCCTTCACGCCGCCGAGGCCGACCTCGCCGAGCAGCTTTACGCCGGCCGCGGCCAGCTCCTTGAAATCGTCCTCGGTCATCTCGTTCTCGATGACCGGCGCGCCGGCATGCACCTTCACGCCGGAGGGGCGGAAGGCGGCAAAGGCGCGCTGGGCGGTGATGGCGAGGGCCTTCACCCCCACCACGTCGCGGGCGCGGCCGGGATAATGCACCTCGCCGGCCGAGATCATGGTGGTGACGCCGCCGTGGAGGGAGGAATCGATCCAGTTGATCTGGCTCTGGCGCGGCGTCCAGTCGCCCGCCACGGGGTGGACGTGGCTGTCGATGAGGCCGGGCGTGAGGGTGGTGCCGTTGGCGTCGATGAGTGTGGTCGCGCCCTCGGTGTCCACATCCTTCTCGCGGCCGATGGCGGTGATGCGCCCGTCCTCGGCCACCACCGTGTCGGCATCGAGAATGGGCTTCGACAGGTCACCGCTGAGGAGCAGGCCGATGTTGCGGAT